>CAYIRZ010000010.1:0-22200 GCA_964365845.1 uncultured Streptomycetaceae bacterium | reverse complement strand
CCTCACCGACGCCATCGAAGGCGTGACGCTGAACCTGCTCAAGGTCAACGATCCCACCACGACGACGCTGACCGTGGCCCGCGACACCGCGGGCACTCAGGCGGCGGTGCAAGCCTTCGTCAAAGCCTACAACGACCTTAACAAAACCGTCACCGATCTGTCGAAATACGACGCAGCGAACAAGCGCGCGTCGACGCTGACCGGCGACGCCACGGTGCGCTCGCTCCAGACCCAGTTGCGCGGCGTGTTCAATACCGCGCTCTCGACGGCCGGCGGTGGCCTGACCGCGCTCGCGGATATCGGGATCACCTTTCAGAAGGACGGCACGCTCAAGCTCGATTCGGCCAGGCTGACGACCGCCCTGGGGGATGCCACCAAGGATGTGTCGACGCTGTTTGCCGCGGTGGGCAAACCGACCGACAGCCTGGTGTCGTTCGTCGGCTCGACCGCGGACACGAAGAACGGCACCTATTTGCTCAGCGTCAGCCAGCTTGCCACCCAAGGCAAGGCGGTGGGACAAGGGGCCGCGGTGCTCACCATCACTGCGGCGAGCAACGACACCCTCAACCTGACGGTGGACGGGGTCGCGGCCAGCGTGACGCTCGCCGCCGGCACCTACACAGCAACCGCGCTGGCCGCTGAAATCCAGTCCAAGATCAACGGCATCGTCGCGCTATCTTCCGTCGGCATCAGTGTGGCCGTCACGCAGTCCACCGGGGTGCTGAGCGTCACTTCCAACCGCTATGGTTCGGCCTCGACAGTCGCCATCACGGGCGGAAACGGCAAGGCGGGCCTATTCGGCACGCAGACCGAAACCGCGGGCGTGCATGTCGCCGGAACCATCGGCGGCATCGCGGCAACCGGCTCGGGCCAGACCCTCACGGGAACCGGCGACGCCAGCGGCCTTGCACTCAGCGTGACGGGCGGCGCCACGGGCGCCCGCGGCACGGTGAGTTTCGCGCGCGGCTACGCCTATGAACTGGACAAGCTGGCGGGAAAAATGCTGGAGAACGACAGCCTGGTCGATGGCCGCATGGATGGCATCAACGCCTCGATCAAGAATATCGGCACGCGGCGCGCGGCGCTGGCGCTGCGGCTGGACATGATCGAGAGGCGCTACCGCGCGCAGTTTACCGCTTTGGACACAATGATGGCCAGCATGAGCACGACCAGCAATTTTATGACGCAGCAACTGGCGAATCTGCAGAACATGAATCGTAACTGAGGAATAGACCATGCCCACAGCAGCACGCTACGCGATCAATGCCTATGCCAAGGTCGGCATTGAAACGGGAATTATGGAGGCCAATCCTCACCGTCTGGTCCTGATGCTGTTCGAAGGCGCCCTATTGGCCATCACCAATGCCAAGCAGCACATGTTGCGCGGCGAGATTGCCGCCAAGGGTGAGTCCGTTTCGAAAGCCATCATGATCATCAATGACGGCCTGCGGGCAAGCCTGGAGGTCAAGGCAGGCGACCAGCTGGCGCAAAATCTTTACGCTTTGTATGAATACATGAGCAACCGCCTGCTTTTCGCCAACGCCAAGAACGAACCGGCGGCGCTCGACGAAATAAAGCATCTGCTTGCGGACCTGAAGGGGGCATGGGAAGCCATCGGCAAACCGCAGGGACAGCCCGCCGCAAATGAACAACACCCCGCTGCCCTGGTGGCAAACCGCGCATAATTCCGGAAATGAACAACACACAAGTCATCGCCGTCTACGAAGACATTCGCGCTGTCACGGAGCAGATGCTGCAGGCTGCCTGCAACAGCGACTGGGACCAACTGGTGTCGCTTGAAAAAAAATGCAGGGGCCTGGTAGAGGGTCTCATTGCGGCGGAACCGCGCGAACCCCTGAGCGGGCAATTGCAGCAGCGCAAGGTCGAGATTATCAGGCAGGTTCTGGCCGACGACGCCAAGATCAGAAATCTCACCGAGCCGTGGATGAAACAGTTGCAGAGCATCCTGAGCACCGCCCATCATGAGAAAAAGTTGCAGCAGGCGTACGAACCAGGCAGCGGTGCCTAGAGCCTGTCTCAATAATATCCGCGCGATGCGTTGCGGCCAAAACGGGATGGCTGCTAGATCGCCGACAGAGCACGACACGCAACAGGTCGTCGCACGATCGCCGGACACCGGTCACCGGATGCACATGCACGGGGGGGGGCGCCATGATCCGGCCTGATGTCACAACTCGCCTGGGGCTGCTGGAAGCAATCACAGCGGTATCGGCCGTTGCCGATGTGACGCACGACCCTTCCGAGCTCACTCCCGGGGCACGCGTTCAGGCGCGGGTGGAAGCACAGCTTGCCGGCGGCGGCTTCCGGGTAGTGGTAGCCGATACCCCAATGCAAATGCAGCTGCCTCCCGGCATTCGTCCCGGGGCAACGCTCGATCTGATGTTCATCGGCGGCAAGCCACGCCCCACGTTCGTACTGCTGAACCCGCCCGCCGCAACGAGCAGCAACGCCTTGTTGAGCCCGACCGCGCGCCTGCTCGGCACGCTTGCGCAGGATGCGAGAGCGGACTCCGTGACGACGCCACCCTATCAGGCCGCGCCAGTGCTTGAAAAGCCGCCGGGCGACACCGGCGAGTTCGGCACGCGGTTGCAGCAGGCCTTTTCCCAGAGCGGACTGTTCTACGAATCGCACCAGGCCCAATGGCTGGTCGGGCGCCACACGCGCGAGCAATTGCTGCAGGAGCCGCAAGGCCGGCTGTCTGTACTGATGCCGCAAGGCCGGCCACCCTTCCCGATGCCACATGGCAAAGCCGATAACGCAACTCCCGCGGCACCGCCGCAGACGGCTGCGCAATCAGAGCCGGCCCGTGGGGCCGCGCCGGGAGCAATTGAGCCTGTGGTTCACAAGGACGCCTTGCCGCTGGTGCAGCAGCAACTCGCCACCCTCGATACCGGGCAGATGCCGTGGCGGGGGGAAATATGGCCCGGACAGACCATGGACTGGGAAGTCGGCAGTGAATCACATTCACGGGATATTGACGAAGAGCCGCCCTGCTGGCACAGCCGCCTGCGACTCACGCTGCCGCGAATGGGAGAAATCACGGCGTTGCTCGTGCTCGACTCGCGCGGCGTGCGCATCGCAATGAGCGCCGCCGATGGGTCCGCCGTGAAAATGCTGCGCACCGGCCAGCCCGCTCTGGTGCAGTCGATGCGGGGCGCGGGACTGAATGTCAGCGGCATCGAGGTACAACACGATGACGGCGCATAACAACAGCGGCAATAAGGCGGTTATGCCCACCGCGCGTCCTGGACATGCGCGGCAAACGGCGGTCGCCCTCGCTTACCGCACCGGGCAGGCTGCGCCGCAGGTAGTGGCCAAAGGGCGCGGCCTGATTGCCGAAGCGATCATCGCCCGCGCCAGGGAAAGCGGTGTCTACGTGCACGAGTCGGCGGAATTGGTATCATTGCTGATGCAAGTGGACATCGACGAGCATATACCGCCGCAACTCTACCTTGCAGTGGCGGAATTACTGGCCTGGATGTATCGTCTCGAGCGCGAAGAATCGGCATCGCAAAGCGTCTCGGATACGATTGATGCGCAGGCAGCATCCCGTTTAACGGAATAAGAGAATCCCAATGACGATGAAGGACAACAATCCGGCGCAGCTGGAGCTTGATGAGGAAGAAAAAAAATACCTTATCCAGTCACCCATCGAAATTCTTTTTGTGCTGCGCACCATCATGCAACGAAACGCGCTGGTCACGCTGCACTTTGACAATGGCAACGATACCATCCTCACCTCGATTCTCGACATCGACAGCGAGCGCGGCGAACTGGTGATGGACTATGGCAGCAATCAAAAGCTCAACCAGCAGGCGATAGCGGAAGAAAGGCTGATCTGCACCACCGCTCATGACGAAGTGAAAATAAAGTTCGTTTGTAACGGCATAAGAAAAACCCGTTTTAATCAAAAAGATGCATTGAGCGCACCACTGCCGGACAGGTTGCTGCGTCTCCAGCGCCGCGAGAATTTCCGCGCCGCCACGCCGCTTGTAAAACCGCTCAAATGCGTGATCAAGCTGCCGCCCGGTCACAGCCCGGTGACCGCGGAGCTGGTTCTTCTGGATCTCAGTTGCGGCGGCATGGCCGTCATCGATCACCGCCCTCGGATCTCACTGGAGCCGGGCGCGGCGTATTCCAACTGCCGGATCGATCTGCCGGACATTGGCACCGTCACCTTCAAGATGCGCGTGAAGGAATCCTTTCCCTACACGCTCAAAAACGGGCTCACGTGCATGCGTGCCGGCTGCGAGTTCGTGTCCATGCCGCAAAACATGCTCATACTCGTGCAGCGCTATATCACAAAATTGCAGCAGGAAAGGAACGCCAGGCGCATGGGCTAGGAGTTTGTCGAATACAAGTTCGACAAACTCCTGAAATGGAAAAAACCAAAAAAGGCCTCATCAGCCCAAACCCGAATAGACAGGATTTACAGGATTTTCCCGGGTTTAAATCTTGATAATCTTCTCTATCCTGTCCATTGCTTGTCTTTGAGACAGCCAATAGTATAATTGTATATAAATCATATAGATATATGATTTATACTTGCATGTTCATAATGTCGTGGTACGCCGAAATCAGTTTGTTGCGCACTTGAACCATGGTCTGAAAGGAAATATTCGCCTTTTGCAGCGACACCATCACATCCTGCAGGTTGGTATTGGGATTGCCTATCTCAAATTCCCGCGCCAGCCGCCCCGCTTCCTGCTGCGTGCCGTTGACCTGGTTGATCGCGCCCTTGAGAACAGTGCCGAAATCAACGCCGCCAGCCGGCTCACCCGGGGCAGCCTGAGGCGGCTTGCCCGCGGCCAGTGCCGCCGCCGCGCGCAATTGTGCCAGCACATCATCGATTGCTGAAGTCTTCATAAGTTTGCTCCTGCCAGGCGATATTGCTGCAGTTTATAGCGCAGTGTGCGCTCGGAAATGCCCAGCCGCCGCACCGCCAGCTTGCGCGAGCCGTTGACCGCGGCCAGGGTCTCCAGAATATGCGTGCGCTCCAATGACTTGATGTCCATGATCGACGCTTCCGCGCGCTGTTCTGCTGCCGCAGCGGACACGCCGGCAGGCACGGCCAGCGCCAGGTGTTCGGCCTCGATAATGCGACCCGGGGCGACAATCGCCGCGCGCTGAATCACATTCTCCAGTTCCCTGACATTGCCGGGCCATGCATGCTGCCGCAACCGCTGCAGCGCCGATTCGCTGAATTCGAATCCATGCCGGTCGAGCCTGCCCGCCAAGCCGGCGAGGATATGTTGCGCCAGGGGCACGATGTCCTGCGCACGCTCGCGCAGCGGCGGTATCAGCAGGGGAAATACATTCAGCCGGTAATACAGGTCCTCGCGGAACATCCCTTGCTCAACCGCGGCCTGCAAGTCGCGGTTGGATGCGGCAAGCACGCGCACATCGAGCGCAATCGTCTTGCGCCCGCCGACGCGTTCGACTTCCCGCTCCTGCAACACGCGCAGCAATTTGGCTTGCAGCGCCAGGGGCATTTCCGAAACTTCGTCGAGCAGCAAGGTTCCGTCCTGCGCCTGCTCGAATTTTCCGGGTTGCGATTGGGTCGCGCCGGTAAAAGCGCCCTTTTCATAGCCGAACAATGTGGCTTCAAGCAGGTGTTCGGGAATCGCAGCGCAGTTGATCGCCACGAACGGGCCCGCGGTGCGCCCCGAATGCCGGTGAATGAATCGCGCCAGTACTTCCTTGCCGCAGCCGCTCTCCCCGCTCAGCATGACCGTCACCGCCGATTTTGCCACCCTCCGTGCCAGCTCGAACAACGCCATGCTGCGCGGATCACGGGCAATGACATCCGCGCCATGCCCGGCGTCCGCTGTTGCCAGATGACGCTTGACTTGGGACAGCAATGCATCCGGCTCAAAGGGCTTCAACAGATAATCACTGGCGCCGGCGCGCATCGCTGCAACCGCCTTTTCCACGTCTCCGAAAGCCGTCATCAGCACCACCGGCATCGCGGAGTGGCGCGCCTTGACGGCGGCCAGCAGGGAAAGGCCGTCCATCGGTTTCATCTGCACATCGGAGATCACCAGGCCAATCGGCTGTTGCGCCAGCGCAGCGAGCGCAATTTGTCCGTCCGCTGCGCCCACCGTTTCGTAGCCTGCCAGCTGCAGGGTGGCGCGCAAGGCCTCGAGCAAATCACGATCGTCCTCAACCAGCAACACCGGCAATGTCTTCGTCATAGCACTTCGCTCTCAATGGAATGTTTGCGGTCTGTTGCCTGCCGGGCGCGTGGCAATGTGCGAGGCAGACGCATAACGAACTCGCTGCCCGCCCCCGGCGCCGACACCACTGCGATGGAGCCGCCGAGCGATTGGACCACGCCGCGCGCGATGGCGAGACCCAGTCCGGTACCTTCGTCACGGGTCGTAAAAAACGGCTCGAACAAACGCCCCTGAATGGCGAGCGGTATTCCGCTGCCTTCGTCCCGCACCCGGAATACCAGTGTGTCCCCATCCGCATCGCAGGTCAGCATCACCCTGCCACCACGCGGCGAGGCCTGCATGGCGTTTTCCAGCAGGCTGACCAGCGCGCTGCACAGCGCTTTGCGATCGGCCTTCAATGTCGCAGATGCGCCATGGCCGGCGATGAGGAAGCGAAGTCCGTGGCGCGCCATTTGCGGTTCTATCACCTGCCGCAATTCCGTGAGCAGTTCGGAGACCGCCAGGTTTACCGAATTGCCCGTTTCGCCTTTCACGAACAGCAGCATGTCGCCGATCAGGCGCTCCAGATGACGCAGACGAGACAGGGCTTTGCCCGCAAATTGCGTGCGCACGGCGCCCTGCAAGCGGGGCTGGGCCAAATGCGCGGTATACAGCAGCGCGGTAGCCAGCGGCGTGCGCAACTGATGCGCCAGCCGCGCCGCCATCTCGCCCATCGCGGACAGGCGTTGATTGCGCCGCAACTCGTCCTGCATGCGCTGCAGTTCTGTCACGTCATGCAGCAACAGGATATGGCCGCCCGCGGCGTCCCGCGCGCTGGTTTCGATACGGACGCGGCGCGGCGGGCTGGTAGCTGAGCGAGCAACATGCCATTCGCCGGGAACACCGGCAGAGTCCAGCCGCTGCGCCACCTGCTGCCAATCGAGACCGAGCAGCGGTTCGCCCAGCATCCCTGCGGCGGCCGGATTGATTCCATCGATTTTTCCCTGCACGTCGATCGCCACCACACCAGCGGGCAAAGCCGCCAGCAACAGCCCGAGACGCCGGGCCAGCGCCTGCTTTTCGGCGAATTCGCGCCGCAGTTCACCGTTGGCTATCGCGAGTTCCCCGGTCAGCCGTGCTACCTGGTCCTGCAGGTCGCGATACGCCCCCGAAAGCTGCTCGGAAGCCTGATTGAACACCGCGAACGCCTGCTGCAGGTGCTCACGGCCTATCGAGGATGGGGTCGTTATCAATGCCGTACTCATTAATTTTCGTCATGGTGGGGCAATTACTCCCTTTCACACACGGCGCAGGTTATCAGGCACGGGAGAGCGGGCTGCCCCGGATAAATGGGGTTAAAGGGGGTCTTTTCCGCAAATCGAAACGGCGCAAGATGTCGATAATCGTCGCGTGGGAAAGTGCGGCATCTTGGCGGTGCGCAACAGTGCGCCGTATATGTGTATCTCAGGAGAAAAACAGCGTTATGGCAAATATCGTGCCGAGCCCCGGGCAGCCCGTGGCAACCCGGTTTGCGGTGTTGGCCCAGTTGCCAAGCCAGCAGAAACTCGCCTTTATGGTCGTCATTGCCACGCTTTTCGCAGTAGTGGCAGGCGCCTGGATGTGGAGTCAGGCGCCCGACTATCGCGTGTTGTATCCGAATGTCGCGGATCGGGACGGGGGCGCCATAATTGCTGCATTGCAGCAAATGAACGTGCCCTACAAGTTCGCCGACGGCGGCGGCGCCCTTCTGGTGCCTGCCGACAAGGTGCACGAAATGCGCCTGCGGCTGGCCGGCCAGGGACTGCCGAAAGGCGGCATCAGCGGGTTTGAACTGATGGAAAACCAGAAGCTTGGCACCAGCCAGTTCCTGGAACAAATCAATTACCAGCGCGCGCTGGAAGGCGAGTTGGCACGCTCCATCCAGTCGATGCAGGCCGTGCAAGGCGCACGCGTGCATCTCGCCATATCGAAACCCTCGGTGTTCGTACGGGAGCAGCAAAAACCCAGCGCTTCGGTGCTGCTCAACCTGTATCCGGGCCGCATGCTGGAGCCGGCGCAAGTCAGCGCCGTCGTCCACCTGGTGTCGAGCAGCGTTCCGGACCTGCCGGTGAAGAACGTCACCGTCGTTGATCAAAATGGCAATCTCCTGAGTTCCCCTTCCGGCTCCGTTAATACCGCGGGGCTGGACGCCGGACAGCTCAAATACGTGCGCGAACTTGAACAGAGCTACACCAATCGCATCGAGGCCATCCTTACACCCATTGTCGGCGCCAGTAATGTGCGCGCACAGGTCACGGCAGACGTCGATTTCTCTCTTGTCGAGCGCGCCGAAGAAATCTACAAACCCAACGGGACGCCAGCTGACGCCGTAGTGCGCAGCCAGCAGAACAGCGAGTCAAGCTCGGGCAGCGCTGCCGCGACCGCCGGCGTGCCTGGTGCGCTGTCGAATCAGCCGACGCCCCCCGCAAACGCACCGCTTACCGCCCCCGTTACCGCTGCGGGCGCCAACCCCGGTCCTGCCGCGGCAAGCACGCCCACAGCGGCGCCCCCGCTTAATGCGCGCAAGGATTCGACCATCAATTACGAGGTGGACAAGACCATCCGGCACGTGCGGCAGCCGCTCGGCGGCATCAAGCGTCTGTCGGTGGCGGTGGTGGTCAATCACCGCAAGGAAACCGATGCCAAAGGCAAGGTCAGCCACAAGTCGCTGAGCCAGACGGAATTGGCACAGGTCAACGATCTGGTCAAGGAAGCGATGGGCTATAACAAGGAACGGGGCGACACGCTCAACGTGGTGAACAGTCCGTTCAGCGTTGCCGAGCCGGAAGTGATTCCCGATGTGCCGTTCTGGAAAAAACCCGAAACCATATTGCTGGCGAAAGAAACCGGCAAGCATTTGCTGATTGCCGCGGTGTTGCTTTACGTGGTGTTTGGAGTATTGCGGCCGCTGCTTAAAAATCTGGCGCAAGCGCGGCCTGCTAAATCCTCGCTCTTGCCCGAAACCGCCATGCAAACCGACCAGGCCGCCATCCTTCGCGGACAGAAGAATCTCAGCTACGAGCAGCAGCTGATAGCCGCCAAGCAGCTCGCGCAGCAGGAACCGAAACTCGTGGCCAACGTCGTCAAGGATTGGATGTCAGGCAATGAGCAGTGAAGGCCTTGAAAAAAGCGCGATCCTGCTGATGTCGCTCGGCGAGGATGCGGCAGCCGAGGTGCTGAAGTATCTCGCGCCGCGCGAAGTCCAGAAACTGGGTTCCGCGATGGCCAACTTGAAACAGGTGACGCGTGAAAAGATCGATGGCGTGCTCAGCGATTTCCAGACTGTCGCCGACGAAAAAACCACGCTCGGCATGGCCTCCGACGACTACATCCGCAGCGTACTGGTCAAGGCGCTCGGCGATGACAAGGCCGCCAACCTGATCGAACGCATCCTGCAGGGCGGCGACACCAGCGGCATAGAAGGCCTGAAATGGATGGATTCGCCGGTAGTGGCCGAATTGATCAAGAACGAACATCCGCAGATCATCGCCACCATCCTGGTCCACCTCGACCGCGATCAGGCATCCGAGGTCCTCGGCTTGCTCACTGAACGGCTGTGCAACGACGTGACACTGCGCATTGCGACGCTCGACGGCATTCAGCCGACGGCGCTGCGCGAACTGAACGAGGTGCTGACCAAGCTGCTGGCCGGTTCCAACAACATTAAAAAAAGCGCAATGGGCGGCGCGCGCACCGCGGCGGAAATCCTCAATTTCATGTCCACCGCACAGGAGACCTCGATCATCGAGAACATACGCCAGAACGACCCCGATCTGGCGCAGAAGATTCTCGACGACATGTTCGTGTTCGAGGACATCATTGATATCGAGGACCGTGGCATCCAGCTGGTATTGCGCGAAGTCCAATCGGAATCCCTGATCATCGCATTGAAGGGCACGACCGACATCGTGCGCGAAAAAATCCTCAAAAACATGTCGCAGCGTGCCGCCGATCTGCTGCGCGAGGATCTGGAAGCGAAGGGACCGGTGCGTGTCAGCGAAGTCGAGGCGGAGCAGAAGGAAATCCTGAAGCTGGTGCGGCGTCTCGCCGACGAAGGCCAGATTTCGCTCGGCGGCAAGAGCGAGGATGCTTATGTCTAGCGCGACCCTGCCCAAGGAACAACTCCCCGCCTACCAGCGCTGGGAGATGGCATCGTTCGGCAAGCGGAACTCCCAGACCGCCATATCGCTGACCACCGCGGAACAGGTGGAACGCATACACCTGCAGTCCCGCGAAGAAGGCTACGCCGCAGGCTATCAGGAAGGCCGTGCGCAGGCCGCACAGGAAGTGCAGCGCCTGCGCACGCTCCTCAATGACGCTGGGGGCGCGCTGGGAGATCTCGATCAGACCGTGGCCGAGGAACTGCTGGCGCTGGCGCTCGAGGTCTCCAGGCGCATGCTGGGCCAGGCGCTGAAATTGCGCCCCGAACTGATACTGCCGGTGATACAGGAAGCGGTCCGTTGCCTGCCGCAGTTCGAACAGACCGTGCGCCTGGTACTACACCCCCAGGATGCGGCACTGGTGCACTCCTATATTGCCGAACATCCTGCCGCATCCAGCTGGATCCTCGTCGAAGATACCCACCTGGAGCGCGGCGGCTGTCGCGTCGAAACCGCGAATGGTGAAGTCGATGCCACGCTGCAAAACCGCTGGCAACGCGTAGTGGCGACCCTCGGCAGTACCGAAGAATGGCTGATGCCATGAGCGACGACACCGCTTATTGCGAGCGCTGGCGCACTTTCCTGCGTCACTGCGGCCACTCGGTATCGAATGCCAACCCATTGACTATAAACGGTTATCTTACTCGGGCTGCCGGGCTGGTCATGGAAGCGGTGGGGCTCAGGCTGGCCGTGGGCAGCGGTTGCACCGTGCTGTTGCCCGGCGGCAACAGCGTGCAGGCCGAAGTCGTGGGCTTTTCCGGCGACCGTCTGTTTCTGATGCCGGCGAACGATGTCTATGGTTTGACGCCCGGCGCCCGGGTAGCCGCAGCCGAGCCTGCCGTCATGCCGCCGCAAATCGGCGGACCCCGGCATCCGTGGCGCCGTGCCACCGATCTCGCCAAGCACTTGCCGGTCGGCGCGGGCCTGTTGGGGCGCGTGCTTGACGGCACAGGGCATCCGCTCGACCGTCTCGGCCCGCTCCATGCCGAGAGCAGCGCGCCGCTGCAAAACCGCCCCAGCAACCCGCTGGACCGCATGCCGATCAGCGAAGTGCTGGACGTGGGCGTGCGCGCAATAAACGCCATGCTCACAGTGGGCCGCGGGCAGCGCATGGGCTTGTTTGCCGGCAGCGGCGTAGGCAAGAGCGTGCTGCTCGGCATGATGGCGCGATATACCAGCGCCGATGTGATCGTGGTGGGCCTGATCGGTGAACGCGGACGCGAAGTCAAGGAATTCATCGAACACATTCTCGGCGAAGCCGGGCTGGCGCGCGCCGTGGTGGTTGCGGCGCCGGCGGACACTTCGCCGCTGATGCGGCTGCAGGGCGCGGCCTACGCCACCACCATCGCCGAATACTTCCGCGACCAGGGCAAGCACGTACTGCTCATCATGGATTCTCTCACGCGTTTCGCCATGGCGCAGCGCGAAATCGCGCTCGCCATCGGCGAGCCCCCGGCGACCAAAGGCTATCCGCCATCGGTATTCGCCAAGCTGCCGCAGTTGGTGGAACGCGCCGGGAACGGCTGTTCGGGCAGCGGCTCGATCACGGCTTTCTACACCGTCCTGACCGAAGGCGACGACCAGCAGGATCCGATCGCGGACAGCGCCCGCGCCATCCTCGATGGCCATATCGTGCTCTCCCGCGGCCTATCCGATCAGGGGCACTATCCGGCGATCGATGTCGAAGCCTCGATCAGCCGGGCGATGACCAACCTGATCACGCCGCAGCAGTTCGAACTGGTGCGCCGCTTCAAATCACTCTATGCGCGCTACAACCGCAGCCGGGACCTGATCAATGTCGGCGCGTATGTCAGCGGCAGCGACCCCGAACTCGACCGGGCGATCGAAATCTATCCGCGTCTGGAAGCATTCCTGCGCCAGGACATGGGAGAGCGCGAAAACTATTCCGATGGCGTCGACAAGCTCGCGCAATTGCTTGCCCCGCTCTGACGCCGCCGGACATGCGCACGGCAGACAGAATAGCTTCATGAAAAAAGGAGAAAACGATGGCACAGCCCTCGACCCTGAATAAGCTGGTGGACTTGGCTCAACAGAAAACCGACGCTGCCGCAAGAAACCTCGCGTTGTTGAATGTCAGCACGCTGGAAGCAGAACACAAACTGCGCCTGCTATTGACGTATCGCGACGACTATTACACCCGGTTTCAGCAATCCGCAGGCAATGGGGTTGACCAGGCCGCATGGCGCAATTTTCACGCTTTCATGGCCAAACTCGACGCCGCCATCGCCGAGCAGCGCAACGCCGTGACGGATTCCAAGCGCGGCGTGCAGACCGGGCAACGCGAGTGGCAGGCCGAGCAGCAACGCCTGAAGTCCTATGACACGCTGGCGCAGCGCGGCCAGCGGGCGGAAGCAACGCGCAGCGCGCGGCGGGAACAGCGGGAACAGGATGAGCACACCACCAACGCATTCAACAACAAGACCTCCGCCTAGCAGCCTGTCGGGCCTGGCCCCATTCACCGGAACGCGTAGCGTTAACCGTTCGCTGTTGAGCGACGCTGGAGCGACAGGCTGCTTAATAGAGATGCTTTACATGACGCAACCCTATGCTAACCGGATCAAACATCGCTTGCATGGCGTTCTTTTCACCTCGTTCTTCAGTTTTTTTCATTTTAGAAGTTTGTCGGGACGAAGTCCGACAAACTTCTTTGGCACATAGTTTGCTTACACAACAGATTAGATCATCAACCCATACCCGGACATGCTCATGGAAAATCTGCCCATAACAACACCCGTGCTGCCGCCAACCGGCAATGCCAATACGACGTCTACCACAGGTGACGCGGCGTCCTCGGACGCGCAGAACGGCGGCAACTTTGATGCCGCATTGCAGCGCGAGTTGACACGCGAACCCGCCGCCGCCTCATCACAGGCGGCCGACAAGGTTGCGGGCGATGAAGCAGGACGGGAGATGAGTCTTGTGGATCCAAATCTGCCCGCCACCTCCAGCGACACCATCATGGCAATGCTGTTATCAGCGCCAGTCGCGGCTGCCTCACAGCCGGAGCATATTGCTCAGGCGACCCAGGTTGCCCAGTCAGTACAGATGCTCCAGACGTCCATGATCACCGCTCCCGGCATCGATTCGGTCATGACGCCCGCCGGCGCGCGGCAGCCGCAATCCCACGAACACGCCGGGTTGCCGGAAGCCGAAGCCGACAAGCCCCGGCTGACGGCGGGTCCTGAGGCAAATTTTGCCGCCAGCGGCAAAACATCGTCGGTTCTCGCTGCCGCCGGCGATCCTGCGTTGCGGCCCGCCGCCGAGATCAAGCAACTTTTGGGCACAGATGGCGCGCCTGTCATCCAGGCCAATGCCCTGACGGCGATGACTTCACACGCGACGGCCTATCCTGCAGCTTCCGGGGCCGCCGCCGGCCAGGAACTGAAGATTGCCCCGCAAGTCGGCACCACGGGGTGGGACGGCGCATTGGCGCAGAAAGTGGTATGGCTGGCTGGCGAACGCCAGCAAGTTGCGGAACTGCACCTGAATCCACCCCACCTCGGCCCCCTCGAAGTCAGAGTCAGCGTGGCAGCGGACCAGAGCGGCACCGCTCATGCCCAATTCACCTCGCCCCACGCCGCGGTACGCGAAGCCATCGAAGCCGCGATGCCGAGACTGCGTGAAATCCTCGCCGAAAGCGGCATCACTCTCGGCAATACGACCGTGGGCAATGAATCATTCCGGCAGCAGCAGGGCTTTACTCCGGCGGATGGCGGCCTGGCCGCCTGGCGTGAAAAAGCAGATGCCGGCGCTTCTTCTCAAGCCGGAACAATCGCCGGCGTGACGCGCAGCGTGCGCAACGGGATGGTCGATATTTTCGCCTAAGGAGCTTGTCGGACTTGGGTCCGACAAGCTCCTATCGACATGCAAAATTTCTTTCTTAAGCAGCCTGTCGCCGAAACGCCGATTAACAGCGATTCGTTAACGCTATGCGTTCCGGCGAATGGGGCCGGCCCGACAGGCTGCTAAGCAAAAGCGCGAGATGGCGGAATTTAGACTCTCTATTCTCTGCATCACTACGCAGCGATTCCCAACATAATCGGGGAAATTCCAGTAAACGGAGCAGTCATGGCCAAAGCGGCGCCCAAACAGGAAGCACCGGTTGAACAACCCGGCGCGGCCCAACCCAAAAGTAAACGCCGCTGGCTGGTCATGCTCCTGTTGCTCACGGTGCTCGGCGGAGGGGGCGCTGGCGCGTGGTTTTTCCTGCAGGAAAAAGACCAGGCACAAGCTGAAGCCCCCAAGGAACCGGAAAAGCCACCGGTATTCCACAATCTCGAATCCTTCACCGTCAATCTGCAACCAGAGGCTGGCGATCAATATCTCCAGGTCGGACTGGTGGTCAAGGCAAAGGACGCCGCAACGATCGACGCCATCAAACTGCAGATGCCGGACATCCGCAACCGGGTACTGCTGCTGTTGTCCGGCAAGCGCGCCTCGGAGATCAACACCGTTGCCGGCAAGGAAAAGCTGAGCGCGGAGATCCTGGCGGAAATAAAAAAGCCGCTCGCGCCCGAGACCGTGCAACAGCAGGTTGTGGCCGTGTTCTTCACCGCTTTCGTCATCCAGTAATCCGCGATGAGCAAGGAGTTTCTATCCCAGGACGAGGTTGACGCACTGCTGCGAGGCGTCACCGGCGAGAGCGAGGTCAAGAATGACGACCAGGACACCTCGGGAATACGCCCGTACAACATTGCGACCCAGGAACGCATCGTTCGTGGGCGCATGCCGACGCTCGAAATCATCAACGAGCGCTTTTCGCGCCTGCTGCGCATCGGGCTGTTCAACTTCATGCGGCGCACCGCCGAGATTTCGGTCGGTCCGGTCCGGGTCGTCAAGTACAGTGATTTCATCCGCAACCTGGTGGTGCCGACCAATCTCAACCTGGTGCAGGCCAAGCCGCTGCGCGGCACTTCCCTGTTCATTTTCGACCCCAATCTGGTGTTTTTGGTCATAGACAACATGTTCGGCGGTGACGGCCGGTTCCATACGCGTGTGGAAGGCCGCGACTTTACCCCAACGGAGCAGCGCATCATTCAACGCATGCTCGGTGTCGTCTTCGAGGACTACGAGAAGGCCTGGAAACCGGTGTACCCGATCAAATTCGAGTATGCCCGTTCCGAAATGAACACCCAGTTTGCAAACATCGCCACGCCCAATGAGGTCGTGGTCACCACGACATTCAACATCGAACTCGGCGCCTCGGGCGGGGAGCTGCATATCTGCATGCCGTACGCGATGATCGAGCCGATTCGCGACCTGCTCTACAGCAGTCTGCAGGGCGACCATCTGGAAGTGGACAAGCGCTGGGTAAGACTGCTCTCAAAGCAGATACAAAACGCCGAGGTGGAACTGGTCGCCAACCTCGGACGCGAACCCGTGACGCTGAACCAGATACTGAACATGAAGGCTGGCGACATCATCTCTGTCGACATCCCGGAAACGATAGTGGCCGAAGTCGACAATGTGCCGGTCATGGAATGCAACTATGGCGTTTTCAATGGGCAATATGCCCTCAAAGTCAGCAAGATGCTGACACCCGACCATGATGAAGCCGACCGCATCAGATAAAAACCCATTCACTGGAGACGAGCATGGCTAATACGACCGCCGAAGAACAGATCAGCAGCGACGACTGGGGAGCCGCCATGGCCGAGCAGGCTGCGGTTGCCGCCCCCGCCCCTGGCAACGTCGTCACCGATGCGAAGCAATCTTCCGTTTTCGAGCAGCTCGCATCGGGAAGCTCCGCCAACGATACTCGCAACGACATCGACATGATCCTGGACATTCCGGTCCAGCTCACCGTCGAACTCGGACGCACCAAACTCGCCATCAAGAACCTGCTGCAGTTGGCCCAGGGTTCCGTGGTCGAGCTTGACGGTTTGGCGGGCGAGCCCATGGATGTGCTGGTCAACGGCTGCCTGATCGCCCAAGGCGAGGTGGTGGTAGTCAATGACAAATTCGGCATCCGGCTGACCGACATCGTCACGCCGTCGGAACGCATCCGCAAGCTCAACCGCTAGGAGTTGGTCGGCCCTGGGTTCGACCAACTCCTAAAATGAAAAGCACTAAAGAACGGAATGAAAAGAATGCGATGCAAGCAACGATTGCTCAAGCCAGCACTGCGTTTCGGCACTCGAAGCTTCTTTCTTAAGCAGCCTGTCGCCGAAGCATTGATCCTCAGCGAGCCGTTGACGCTACGCGTTTTGGTAAACGTGGCCCAGTCCGGCAGGCTGCTTGCGAACCGATTTCACGCTGTCGCGCGCGCCCTGGTGCTATGGCTGGCGACGCTGCCGGCATGGGCGGCCGAAACACCAGCGGGCCCCGTGCCGCCCCCGCTCGCCCCGGCGGCTGGCATGCTGCAGGTGTTCGGCGGCCTGCTCTTGGTGCTGCTGGTCGTAGTGGGCCTGGCCTGGGCGCTCAAGCGTTTTGGCGCGCATCAGCAAAACGCCGCCGGCGTCCTGAAAATCGTCGGCGGCACCATGGTGGGGCAACGCGAACGGGTAGTGCTGGTCGAAGTCGGCGCCACCTGGCTCGTGATCGGGGTCGCTCCGGGTCATGTCAGCGCGCTGCACAGCATGCCCAAGGCAGAAAAAATCCCGGGGACCCGTGTTGTGCCGGCGGCGCCCGCCGGCTTTGCAGCCTGGCTCAGGCAAGTAATGGAAAAACGGGGCAATGGTTAACAGAAGGTGGGGAACACTGTTGGGCCTGGCGCTCATTGCCGGCGTAACGAGCATGCCGGCACTGGCCCAGCAGGTCGGGCTGCCGGCGTTTACGAGCACGGCCACCGCCGGCGGCGGGCAAACTTATTCGCTGAGCATCCAGACACTGCTGCTGCTCACGGCGCTCACATTTCTGCCCGCCGCGCTGCTGATGATGACCGGCTTTACACGCATCATCATCGTGCTGTCGCTGCTGCGACAAGCCCTGGGAACCCAGAGCTCGCCGCCCAACCAGGTCATCGTCGGGCTGGCGTTGTTCCTGACGTTTTTCGTGATGTCTCCGGTTATCGATCAGATCTACATCCAGGCCTACAAGCCTTTCTCGGAAAACAAGATCGACATGAACGATGCGCTGGAAAAAGGCAGCGTGCCGCTCAAAACGTTCATGTTGCGCCAGACGCGCGAAACCGATCTCGCGCTGTTCGCCAAAATCTCCAACAGCCCCGAACTGCAGGACCGGACGGCGGTACCGCTGAAGGTCCTGGTGCCGGCCTATATCACGAGCGAGCTGAAAACGGCGTTTCAGATCGGTTTTCTGGTGTTCATCCCTTTTCTGATCATCGACATGGTGGTGGCCAGCGTGCTGATGTCGATGGGCATGATGATGCTTTCCCCGGTCATCATTTCGCTGCCTTTCAAGATCATGCTGTTCGTTCTGGTAGACGGCTGGCACCTTTTGATCGGATCGCTGGTGCAAAGTTTTTATACGTAACGACATGGCCGCCCCGCTCCCGATTTCGTCTTCTGCGCCGCGCTCGACCCGGCGCCCAGGCCCAATCTCCATGACAAGCACTGCCAGGAAACAAAACCCATGACTCCGGAAAGCGTAATGACCGTCGGCCGGCAGGCACTGGAGGTGACCATCATGTTGTCAGCCCCGCTGCTGCTGGCCGCCCTGATTACCGGTCTTCTGGTCAGTATTTTCCAGGCCGCCACCCAGATCAACGAAATGACCCTGTCATTCATCCCCAAGCTGTTGACGATGTTCGTCGTGATGATCGTTGCCGGCCCGTGGATGCTGAACCTGATGCTTGACTACATGCGCGGTCTGTTTACGAGCCTGCCGTCGATGGTCGGCTAGTCCATCCGCTCCCGCCGCATGGCGCCTGCCTACCCACTGCCTTCTCCATGATCAGCATCACCAGCGCCCAGCTCAATGCGCTGCTTACGGCCTTCATCTGGCCGCTGGCGCGTATTCTTGCGCTCATCATGACCGCGCCGGTATTCAGCAATCCCAGCATGCCGCTGCGCGCGCGGATGGGGCTGGCAATCATGATTACACTGATCATCGCGCCTACCCTGGGCTCGCCGCCAGCGATAGACCCGGGCTCACTGACCGGACTTTTTATCCTTGCGCAACAGATCGTCATCGGCCTCGCCCTCGGCTTCGCGATACGCCTCGTGTTCGTCGCTGTAGAGATGGCCGGAGAACTCGCCGGACTGCAGATGGGACTGGGATTCGCGGTGTTTTTCGACCCACAGCATGCCGGCCAGACGCCGGTCGTCGGCCAATTCCTGGGACTTGTGGCCACCCTGGCCTTTCTGGCCGCGGACGGCCATTTGCAAATGATCTACTTCCTGTCGCTCAGCTTCAGCACGCTGCCGATCGGCACGGCGTCGCTGGAAGCGCCGACTTTCATCATGCTGACCCATTGGGGGGCGGAGATTTTCCGTTCCGGCGTGCTGCTCGCAATGCCGATACTGGCGGCGCTACTGATCGCCAACCTTGCGCTGGGCATTTTGACGCGTGCCGCGCCGCAGTTGAACCTCTTTGCCGTCGGTTTTCCGCTCACCCTGGGGCTGGGTCTGTTGATGTTAAGTCTCACCCTGCCATTCCTCACCCCCGCTCTGGAACGCCTGTTTGACAGCGGGTTTGATGCAATGCTGCGGGTCAGCACCCGGTCCTAGGAATTTGTCGAGCACATATTCGACAAATTCCTAAAACCTCTGAAATAGAGGGATTTTTGCCGTTTGTTCGCGGCCTTTGTGCCAATTCAACCTGATACTGTAATCACTGCTGCAGAGGGCAGGCGCCGGTCAGGCTGCCACCGCTCTGCGCTTTGAAGAGCAATTATGCAACCAAAACCGCGCCCCTTACAGTTGATCCCCGACCTCGGGCTACCGTCGGACGATAGGTCCGCCCCTGTCCTCGACCAGGCGCAAAACACTGCGCTGCCCGGCACTGCCAGTACGCGCAGTGCCGCGGCAATACCCGTCACCCAACTCGCTACCGAAAAAAAGGCGCGTCTGCTTGCCGAAGACCTGGCCATCCAGGAAGCCAAGGCGCATATCACCGCTGAGGCCAGAGCACGGGTCGCTGCGGAAGCGCGCGGACGCGCGGAAGCAACCGCCGCAACGATGGCGCAGGCACGTGCAGTGGCGGAAGCCGCGGCCACCGAAGAAGCGCGTGCCAGAGCCCGTGCCGAAGCCGCCCTGATTGCAAAAGCCAAAGCACGCAAGGCCGCTGAGGCGCGGATCCGGCAAGCGGCAGAAGTGCGTGCCGAGGCGGAACAAAATGCCATAGAACTGGCACTGCTCGAGGCAGCGGCACAGGAGCAGGCGGCGCAAGAAGCACAGGCACACGTTGCGGCGCAGGCCGAGGCGGCGGCGCACGCCACGGCCCGGGTCGCTGCCGAAAAACAGGCAAGGGAAGCGACAGAAGCCAAGGCCAGGGCGGAACAGGAAGCGGCCCAACTGGCGCTTGCCGAGATCCAGATACAGACCGGCGCTGCAGAGAGCGTACGCGCCAAAATCAAGGCACAGGAAGCCGCCAACGCGCTGGCGCTGGAACAGGCTCAGGCAGAACGGATTGCCGCCGCCGAAGTACAGGCCCGGGCGGAAGCCGAAGCCCAGGTGCTCGATCAGGCGCGTGCCCGTGCCGGAGCCGAAACCGCGGCGAGAGTGGCCGCGGAAATCCGCGCCAGGGCGGAACAGGAACTGGCCGCCAAAGCGACCGCACGCGTGGAAGCCGAAGCGGCTGCAATGCGGGAAGCGCAAGCCCGGGCAAAGGCGGAAACCCTGGCGGTCGCGGAGACCGAACGGCGCATCGGGGTGGAAGCCAGAGCCAGGGAAACGGCCGAGGCCCGGATCCAGCTCGAACGGGAAGCCGAAGCCTTCGCCCAGGAACGTGTACAAGCGGAAAATATCGCCGCACTGCGGTCACAGGCGCGGATTGCCGCGGAAACCAAGGCATTGGAAGAAGCTCGCGCCCGCATCGCCGCCGAAACCAAAGCGGAAGCAGCGGCGCTGGATCGCGTGCGCGCCGAACAGGAAGCCACGGCGCTGGCCGCGGCAAAAGCGGAAGCTGAAAGCCTGGGCAACGAAGAAACCCAGGCACGGATCAGGGCCGAAGTGCGCGCAATCAAAGAAGCGCGCGCACGCGCCGAAGCCGACGCCAAAGCAAAGGCTGCAGCCGAAGCACGCGCACGCGCAGAAAACAAAGCCAAGTCGGCGGCTGACGCCCGGGCTCAGGCTGAAGCGGCGGCGGCGGAAGAAACGTACGCGAGGGCCAGAGCGGAAAGCGCGATGATTGAGGAAGCCCGCACGCGCGCCGATGCCGATGCCAAGACGCGTGCCGCAGTCGAAATGCGGCTCAAGGCCGAGCAGGAAAGTACCGCGCTTGCCGTCGCCAAGGCGCACGCCGAGAGCGTCTCCGCGGAGCAAGCGCAGGCACGGGTGCGCGCAGAAATACAGGAAACAGGGAAAATCAATGCCAGGATAGCGGCCGACAAAGAAGCTTGCGCGGCAGCCGAGGCCAGAGCCGCTGCGGAGCAAAAAGCGCAGGCTGCAGCGCAAGCATGCGCGCGGGCCGAGCACCAAGCTGCGGAGCGGGCACAAGTACGCTCGGCAGCAGAGGCAATCGCAATGACGGAAGCCCGGGCGCGGCACAATGCCGAGACCATGGCAATCGAGGCAGCGCAAACCCGCGCACAGGCCGAACGCGAGGCTGCGGCGATAGCGGAATCCAGAGCGCAAGCGGACCTTGCCGTGGAGGCCGAAGCCAGACAAAGAGCGGCGGCGGAAGAGCACGCCATCGACATGGCGCGCCAGCGCAGCGAGACAGAACGGCGCGCCGCAGAAGAAGCCAAGGCACGGGCACAGGCGGAGATCGCCGCCACAGCCGCAGCGGAAACGCTGATCCGCAGGGAGCAGGAAGCGGCCTCGATCGCGCAAGCATGCATTCAAGCCGACGCCGTAGCCGCGGAACAGGAACACGAGCGTATCCAAGCGGAGCAACGGGCAATGGTTGCCGCAGAAGCCAGAAAACTGGCAGACGCGGATGCCGCTGCCAAGGCCGCTGCCAGATTACAGGCAGAAGAAATGGCGACGGCGCGGGCCAAGTCCCGCGCAGACACTGAGGCTGAAGCGCTGGCTGCAGCCCAACGGCGCGCCGAGCTGGAACGCCGGGCCGAAGCCGTGGTACAGGAAAGAATGCAGGCCGAAACCGATGCCATTGAAACGGCACGCGCCAAAATCGCGGCCGAAGAGCGCGTGATGCGCAATGCCAGATCACGCGCCGCGGCGGAAATTGCAGAAAAGGCGGCGGCCAAAATCAGGATCGAGATGCACAAGGAAGCCACAGCGGCGGCACAGGCCCGCATGCAAGCTGAAACCATGGCAAGCGAGATGGCACGCGCCAGAGCCCAGGCGGAGCAAGCCGCACAGGCCATTGCCGAAACCGGGGCACGAGCCCACGCCGAGGCGCTGGAACGGGTACCAATCGTTGCCGCGAACGCAATCGAGCCTGAAGCTCCCGCAAATCAGCCGTTTATGGCACAAACACCCAGGCCGCGCCGACCATTGCGTCGCTTCGCTGCCACATTGGCATTAGCCGCCGGCGTTGCCGCGGCGGTCTTCACCCTGCCCGCTATCAATCTTCAACTGCCTGAAATAATGGATATTTTGTCGCCGGTTCCGGGACACAGCACAGCCCTGTCGATGCCCGGAGCTGAACCCGCGCTGACCGCTGCGAACGATGGTGCCGCACGTCTTGCGCCAACCGGCGACCGTGGGCCCGAGATCGTCTGGAACGGCCTTAAGCTCAGCAGCGAACTCTCAGGCTACTAGAGCCTGTCTCAATAA
>CAYIRZ010000009.1:3543-22230 GCA_964365845.1 uncultured Streptomycetaceae bacterium | reverse complement strand
AGCAGTTGTAATCTGAGTTGCGCTAAGGGAAAGCCTGCGGGATTGCCGATCGTCAATCGACCGGCGACTATCCCGTTGGCGCCAGGATTTCGACTTGCTGCCGCAAATACTCCTTGCGTTTCATGTCGAGGTACTTGTCCTGTTCCATTTCATGCAGCTGGCGGGGATAACGCTCGACGGCCGCAAACCAGTCATGAAGACGTTTTTCGAGCCGCGCTTGCGGCGGCGCGGACAAGGCGCCGAGAAAGGCTTCGATTGCGAGGTAATAGCGCATGGTGTTGCGTTCCGCCACGCCACGCATTCCGCCGACGTGGAGAGGCTGGCCGTCGGCTTGTTTGCCGACGACGGTGAATCCCACCTTGTTGCGCCCGATGGTGCCGAGGTAGACCTGCATCGCAAGCCGTCCCACCAGGCCATAGGCATACGAATACGAGAGGTGGATGAAGGTCCGCCCGCCTTCCAGCGGGATTGCCTCGAGCATGATGCGGTAGTCGCGCGTGCTGAGCGGCCCTTCGTCTGCGTTCAGCTTTACCTGCAGGTAGTTCGGGGTTTTGGCGGCGACACGATACGCAAACTCCACCGGATAAGCCTCATCCAGCGGCTGGTCGTATTTCTTGCCGATATTTACCTTGAGGATGCTTCCCTGGCGGGCAGTCGCAGCGCGGCAGTATTTGGTATTGAGGTGCAGCATCAGAATGTCGCACCAATGGGCCGGGCTGTTCAGCGCCGCGCCCACCGTTGCAAACGGGTAATTGATGAGCGCATAAATGCCGCCCGTCACGCCACCCGGCATCTCGCTGGAGTCCATATAAAGCGGCCTCTGGAACGGGTTGTGACTGAGTTGCTCCTGCAATACACCGTACTGGGCGCGCAGAGATCCGGCTGAATCCGCATCTGCGGCGTCGGCATGGGCAATGCCCAGACCCATGCACAGCAGGGCGGCCGCAAAAAGTCGCGCCGTCGCACACGTGGATATTATTAAAGCCAGTATTCCCATATCCGGGCGGCCATTTCTTTCAGGCGATCGCTGATCGAACGCTGCTCCCATTGTTCGAGCGTGATGGGGTTGGATGAGGCCAGTTCCGTCTCGAACATGGCCCGCATCTGTGCCCCGAACTCCTGCCCCAGGATGACGGCGTTGACCTCTTCGTTATGCAGGAAGCTGCGCCAGTCGAGGTTGGTCGATCCGATGGTCGACCACACGCCGTCGATGAGCGCGGTCTTCGAGTGCAGCAGCGCATCGCGTCGCTCGTGGATTTTTACTCCCGCGCTCAGCAGCTCGGCATAGTAAGCACGCCCGGCGTGGAACACCAGCCAGGAATCGGTGTGGCTCGGCAGGATGATCCTCACGTCCACGCCGCGTTGCACGGCGCCCTTGAGCGCGGCGAGCAATTGCGGATCGGGGACGAAATAGGCGTTCGTCAGATGGACGCTGGTTTCGGCGCTGCCGATGGCTGAAATCAGCGTCGCGTAGATCAGGCTGTAGGGCTCGTCAGGCGAACTGCCGATGGCGCGCACGACCTCCTTGCCCTTGTTGCCGAGTTGCGGGAAATAGTCCCTCGGCGCGAGCGTTTCGCCCTTTTGCTTTTCCCAGGTCGCGAGAAACAGTTTCTGGAACTCGCCGACCACCGGTCCTTCCACTTGCAGATGGGTATCGCGCCAGGGCGTTTTCCCATCGGGGCGCTGCTTGGAGTGCGGACTGAAGGACCCGCCTGAATAAACACTGCTGATGTTGATCCCGCCGAGGTACACGGACTGGCCATCGACGATCAACAGCTTGCGGTGATCGCGCTGATTGACATCCCAGCCCTTTTTTGCGGTCAGCGGGTTGATGGGATTGAACTCCAGGACCTTGATGCCGCTGTCGGTGAGACGCTTGAAGAATTCCCTGGGCACCCTGATCGACCCTACGCTGTCGTAGATGAGATTCACCTGCACACCCTGGGCCTGCTTCTCGATGAGCGCGTCCGCAAAGCGATTGCCCACCTCGTCGTCTTCGATGATGTAGGTTTCCAAGTTGATATGGTCTTTTGCATTGCTGATGGCGGTGAACATGGCCTGAAAGGTAGCCGGACCGTCCTGCAGCAGGATCACCTTGTTGCCCACCACCAGCGGGCTCCCGACGATGGCCTCTTCCAGCGCCAGATGCCGGTCGAAGATGTTGGTCTCTTCGCCACGGCTCTTGAGCCGGTTGAGGATCGCTTTGCTTTGCTGGGCAGAAAGGGGGCCGCGCGCGCCCTCGAGTTGAACGGGCCGGGCCGGGCGCGTTGCCATGTCGGGGACGATGGTCGGCAGCGAGCCGCATCCCGCAAGGACGGCAAGCAACACTGCCGCCAAGCATCCCGCGATCTTGCCCAGACCAACCGACTGCATCAGTCTGTTAATCTTCGCCTCCGCCTCAGTTCACGTCACGGATCATTCCGCGAAGGATGATTTCGACTGCCATGCGCTCATCCTCGGCATCGAGGGGCTCTTCGCTGACGCGATCCGCAAAAGTGTCCACGTAATCGTCGTGCAGCACGGCATAATCAAAATCTCTCCAGGCTATCGGGAGTTGGCGGGCTCGAAGTGCGGTACGTTTCATGATTTCTCCTTTCAGGACGGGGTGCGCGTCGGACCATTGCAGTGTATGCGCTATGCCCAGGGAACTATGTGCGGCAGGCAACATAGGACGCACAGGAGAAATGACGACGCCAGAATACATGTGGCAGCCGACGTGTAATGTTGGCAATCGGGTATAAATAGGGTCAATTGCGCGACTTTAAGATAACTTCCGCTCTTCTTAAGTGCGCCAGAGGACAAAATAACAAGAAATTTTTCGTCTTGCGTACGCCAACGTACAGACGAAATCTCCTGTTGTGGTTCTAGGCGCGATCGATGAGAATCTCACTCTGACCATTTATTTAGCGACTTTCGCTCAAGTTTGGATGCAACACGTCGATAAAAGATGAAACGGCCGCTTTGCTGTGACCGTTCGCCACGAAGCCCGCTGCCGGAGAACTCAGTCCCGGCCGGCTTCGAAACTTCTTCCGGCCGTTTGAAGCGGCCGGCCAATCGTCGGGAGGCATCCATGAGGTCAGTGTGCCGGCATTCAGTCGTAGCGCTTGCTCTGCTTTGCTGCAGCCATGCGTTCGCAGTGCCATACCCGACGGAAAACCAGCTTCGCGCAGCGATCGAAGAGGTCGCGGGGCTGCTGAAAAGCGAAGGCCTCGAGTTGGAAATTCTCGACGCCCGGAAGGAAGGCCTGACACGGCCTCTGATGGCCGCGGGGCTGAACCTGGCCAATGGCGTCTGCCTCATTTTCTACAATACCAAGCCGGAGGACGGGCTGACCCAGTTTTTTGACGCCATTCACGAGAAAGATCTGCCCGTGTGGCTCAAGGCGATCGCAGTGCACGAGGCAACGCACTGCTTCGAACAACGTGAAGCCTATGTTCGCAAGCGCTTCGATAAGGTATTGCCGCCGGATTTCAAACGCGACAACGTGACCATTCAGGGCTATCTGTCGGTAGTGAAAAGCGGCGCGCTGGAAACATGGAGCGAGGCCCTGGCGGACATCGCTTCGGTGCTCTACCTGAAGCAGGCCGTGCCCGGCCGATGGGCGCAGTTTGCGAAAGGCCTCGCAGCCATGCGCCACGATCTCGCCAGGAAGTGGCCGGCGCACGACACTTCGGCGTGGCTGTATCCGATTATCGCCGCGGATGTCGACAAGGCCGTGAACCAGAGCCTGTTTGAGACTGCGTTTCAACTGCGCAGGCAATACCGCCCGAGCGAGTAAATGGGCCTGCTGTTCTTTGGTGCTTTTCATTTTAGGAGTTTGTCGGGGCTACGTCCGACAAACTCCTATTGCGGCGCTATCCCTGCCACTTCCATCGCTTTCTTGTAGCGCGCGATTTCCTTCGGCAAAAGATCGGCGAGCTGCGCCGGGGATTGCGGCCACGGCTCGGTGCCCTGGGTGTCGAGGAATTTCTTCATGTCGGCGCTCGCCAGCATCCTGTTGACCGCGGCGTTGATGAAGCCGATGCGCTCGGCTGTCATGCCCGCCGGGGCAAACAGGCCCCACCACAACTGGTAGCTGTAACCCGGCGCGCCGGACTGTGCGATCGTCGGCACTCCCGGGAACAGCGGCGAAGGCTCGAGACTGCTCACGCCAAGGACGCGCACCCGGCCCCCATTGATCTGCGGCAGCAGCGCCGAGGAACTCGAGATCACCATCTCCACTTCGCCGGCAGCGAGCGCCGTGACCGCCGGCGCAATGCCCTTGTACGGGATGTGCACGATCTTGATGCCTGCGGCGGCGCCGAACAGCGCGCCCGAGAAATGGTTGTTGCCGCCCGTGCCGGAGGACGAGTAATTGAGCTTCCCGGGGTTTTTTTTCGCGAGCGCGATGAGTTCCTTCACGGATTTGGCCGGCACCGACGGGTGAACCGCGAGCAGCATCGGCGCGCGCGCGAACATCGCGACCGGGATGATGGCCTTCGCCGGGTCGAACGGCATCTTCGCGCGCACCGCGGCGGTGGCCGGATACGACGAGGTGGTGGAAAGCAGCGTGTAGCCGTCGGGCTCGGTTTTGCTGGCTATTTCGGCCCCGATCATGCCGCTGGCGCCGGGGCGGTTGTCGACGATCACGTTCTTGCCCCACATGTCCCCGAGGCCCTTCGCAACCGCGCGCGCGATGATGTCGGTCGAGCCGCCGGCGGTGTACGGCAGGATGAGCTGGACGTTTTTAGTCGGATACGCCTGCGCCGCGGCGTGCGGCGCCGCGCCTATCCACGCTGCTGCGCAGAGCGCCGGCACAACCAATCTCAACCGGGATGGCCTTGTTTTCATGTCTTTCCCCTTTTTTAGAAACCGTAATCATTAAGCGGTGAGCAGTAAGCCGTGAGCGGTAAGCAGTAAGCAGTCCCATCCCTGCTTCGCTCAGTCCCACGCCGGCGCCCGCCCCGCTGGATTCGCGATCCTGCCGTCGGGACGCTTGAGCGCGAAGATTTTCCGCATCTCGTCGTCGGTCAGCGAAAAATTGAAAACGTCCAGGCTCTCGGCCATGTGCTTGGGGTTCGCGGAGCGTGGAATCGCAGCGACGTTTTGTTGCATCAGCCAGCGCAGCGCAACTTGGGCGATAGTCTTGCCTTTGCTGCGCGCGATCTCGCCGAGCACCGGATCCTCGAACAAGCGCCCGCGGGCGAGCGGGCAGTAGGCGGTGAAGATGAGTCCCTGCTTGCGGCAGCACGCGAGCACCCTGGACTGGTCGAGATAAGGGTGATACTCGGCCTGCAGCGTCGCGAGCGGCTCCGGGCAGGTGCGTATCGCTTCCTCGAGCAGCGCGATGTTGAAGTTGGCGACACCAATGTGGCGCGTCCTGCCTTCGCGTTTGGCTTTGGCCAGCGCGCCCATGGTTTCGGCGAGCGGAATCCCGTCCGTGCTCGGCCAATGCACATGCAGCATGTCGACGTAATCGACCTGCAGCGTCTTCAGGCTTTCGTCGACCTTGCGCACGAAATCGCCGGCGCGCAGGAATTCGTGCGAGACTTTGGTGCACAGGAAAATCTCTTCGCGCGCGACGCCGGAGGCGCGTATGCCTTCGCCCACACCTTTCTCCGAGCCGTATTTGCCGGCGGTGTCGATGTGGCGGTAGCCGATCTTCAACGCGGCGGCGACGAGTTCGGCGCAATCGCCCAGTTGCGAAGTGCCGAAGCCGATAGCCGGCACGCGGCAGCCGTGGGCGGATAATTCGGGAACGGAAAGGCGTGTCATGGTGGCGGTGGTCATGATGGGGTCTCGTTTCTATTCGGGGTTACTTGGCGATCTTGGCGCACCCGTCAAGCGGGTGCTGAAAAGAACCTTGGCGGCCAAGCTTTCAAGATTTTACTTAATTGTTGTCCACGGCTTCGCGCGGTCGAGCGCGTATTTCTTTACCGCCTTTCCGTCGAAGTCGAAGCCCAGCCCCGGCGTCTTCGGCAGGATCAGGTTGCCGTCCTTGTGCTTTAACTGCGTGTCGATCAGGCGCCGGAAGTTGAGCACCTGGTCGTCGATGAAGAATTCGACGTAGCGCGCGTTGGGCGTCGCGGCGACCAAGTGCGCGTGCAGGTCGTGGAACCAGTGCGGGCACATCGTCACGCCGTAGCTCGCGGCGGTGGCGGCGATGCGTTTCCATTCGGTGACGCCGCCGCACACCAGCGCATCGGTCTGCAGGATTTCCGCGCCGCGCTTGTCGAGCAGTTCCTTGTGGTACCAGCGGCCGTAGCCGATCTCGCCGGTGGCGACGACGATAGGGGTCAATTCCGCGAGCTTGGCGTGGCTGTCGATGTCGTCGG
Source organism: uncultured Streptomycetaceae bacterium (assembly GCA_964365845.1). Classification (GTDB taxonomy): domain Bacteria; phylum Pseudomonadota; class Gammaproteobacteria; order Burkholderiales; family SG8-41; genus CAKKQX01. The sequence goes on along the minus strand of CAYIRZ010000009.1, from coordinate 15,916 downwards.
GGCCGAACGGCTCCTCGATCCAGTACGGGTCGTAGGCTTCGAAGCGCCGCACGTAGGTGAGCGCGGTAGGCACGTCGCTCCACGCGTTGTTGGCATCGAGCATCAGATGCACGTCGGGGCCGACGGCCTCGCGCGCCGCGCGCACGCGAGCTTCCTCTTCCGCTGGCGAGAGGCGGCCCACTTTCATTTTCACGGCCTTGAAGCCGGCTTTGACGTAGGATGCCATTTCGTCGCCCAGTTTTTTCGGCGTTTTGCCGGCGAGGTAATAGCCGCCGCTGGCATAGGCCGGAACGCGGTCTTCGGCGCAGGCGCCCAGATATTGATACAGCGGTAAGCTGGCGGTCCGCGCATTCAGGTCCCACAGCGCGGTGTCGAGGATGGAAATGCCGCGCATCACGCTGCCGGCGCGGCCCTGCAGCAGCGATTCCGCATACATGTCCTGCCACAGGCCTTCGACACGCAGCGATTCCTGGCCGATGAGCTTGGGCGCGAGCAGTTCCTCGACCGCGACTTGGGCGATACGGCCCCCGGTGCTGCCGGCGTAGCAGAAGCCGATGCCTTCGACGCCGTCGGTCGAGCGCACCTTGACCAGGCAGTAGTCGCGGGCGGAGACGGTGCGGGTGGCGAACGAGGTGACGGTGGCTAGCGGAACGCGCGCGACGCACACGGAGACGGACTGGATTTTCGGCATGTTTGCGCTCGCTTCGGCGGAAAATACGTAAAATACCACTCTTTCCGGACTAGCAGTCTGTCGGACTTTGCTAATGTACGCAGTGACGAATGCAACCGGTATGGCTTTTGTCGAAGCCGGGGCGACAGACTGCTAGAAAGAAGCTTTGCGTGTCGAAATGCCATGCGGGCTGAAACAAAAGTCACTTGTATGGCGTTTTTTTTACCCCGTTCTTTAGGGCTTTTCATTTTAGGAGTTTGTCGAACCCAAGTCCGACAAACTCCTAGAAAAATCAAAAATATTGGCCACCGATGAAAAAAAACAAACTGGTGCTGATGGCCGCGATCGCGGCGCTGATCGTTGCGTTCTTTGCCTTCGATCTCGACCGTTATTTCACGCTCGCCTTTTTCAAGTCGCAGCAGGCGGCGATCGATGGTTACGTACAAGCGAGTCCGATACAAGCCGGACTGGTGTTTTTCCTGATCTACGTCGCGGTGACAGGATTGTCGCTGCCGGGCGCAACGATCATGACGCTCGCCACGGGCGCGATATTCGGCCTGCTGTGGGGCACCGTGATCGTCTCCTTCGCATCGACGCTGGGCGCCACACTGGCTTTCCTGGCCTCGCGCTTTCTGTTTAAGGATGCGATTCAGGCGAGATTCGGCAACAATCTGAAGGCGATCAACGCCGGGGTCGAAAAAGACGGCGCGTTTTACCTGTTCACGCTGCGCCTGGTGCCGGCTTTCCCGTTCTTTGTCATCAATCTGGTGATGGGACTGACGCCGCTCAAGACCTGGACCTTCTACTGGGTCAGCCAGATCGGCATGCTCGCCGGCACCCTGGTCTACGTCAACGCCGGCACCGAAATCGCCAGGATCGAGTCGCTGCGCGGCATTTTGTCGCCGGGATTGATCATTTCCTTCACGCTGCTCGGACTCTTCCCGTTAATCGCGAAATGGATCGTCAGCACTATCAAGCTGCGCAAGGTGCTTGCCCGGTGGCCGCGGCCGAAATCCTTCGACCGCAACTTGGTAGTGATCGGTGCCGGCGCCGCCGGGCTGGTCTCCGCCTACATTGCCGCCGCGGTCAAAGCCAAGGTCACGCTGATTGAAAAACACAAGATGGGAGGCGACTGCCTCAATACTGGTTGCGTGCCGTCGAAAGCGCTGATCAGGTCGGCGAAACTGCTGGCCACCATGAAGCGCGCCCAGGAGTTCGGGCTTAAATCCGCCACGGCGGAATTCGATTTCGCCGACATCATGGAACGCGTGCAGCGCGTGGTGAAAACCGTGGAGCCGCACGACTCGATCGAGCGCTACACCCGGCTCGGCGTCGAGTGCATCACTGGCGAAGCCAAAATCACCTCCCCCTGGACGGTCGAAGTCAAAACCGGGGAAGGCACGCGCACGCTTACCACGCGCGCCATCGTCATCGCGGCAGGTGCGCGCCCTTTCATACCGCCGATTCCCGGCATAGCTCAGGCCGGCTGCCTGACTTCCGATACCGTATGGGATTTGCGCGAACTGCCGAAACGGCTGGTGGTGCTGGGCGGCGGGCCGATCGGTTCCGAACTGACGCAGTGCTTCGCGCGCCTGGGCAGCCAGGTGACGCAGGTCGAGATGCTGGAGCGCATCATGATCCGCGAAGATCCGGAAATCTCGGACAGGGTGATGCAGCAGTTCAGGAAAGAAGGCGTCAACGTGCTGGTGAATCACAAGGCCCGGCAATTTGTCGTCGAGAATGGCGAGAAGGTCCTGATCTGCGAGCACGACGGCCGCGAAGTGCGCGTGCCGTTCGATGCGCTGCTGTGCGCCGTCGGACGCGTCGCCAACACCCAGGGCTACGGCCTCGAAGAACTCGGCATCCCGGTCACCAAAACACGCACCGTGGAAGTCAACGAGTTCATGCAGACGATCTATCCCAACATCTACGCCTGCGGCGATGTCGCCGGACCCTACCAGTTCACCCACACCGCCGCGCACACCGCGTGGTACTCGGCGGTCAATGCGCTGTTCGGCAGTTTCAAAAAATTCCGCGCCGATTTCTCGGTGATCCCGTGGGCGACGTTCACCGACCCGGAGGTTGCGCGCGTCGGACTTAACGAAACCGAGGCGAAGGAAAAAAACATCCCATACGAGGTAACCACCTACGACATCGACGATCTCGACCGCGCGATCGCGGACGAGGACGCGCACGGCGTGGTGAAAGTGCTGACGGTGCCGGGCAAGGACAAGATCCTCGGTGCCACCATCGCCGGCGAGCACGCCGGCGATCTCATCATCGAGTTCATTACGGCAATGCGCCACGGCATCGGGCTCAACAAGATCCTCGGCACCATCCATATCTATCCCACGCTCGTGGAAGCCAACAAGTACGCCGCAGGCGCGTGGAAAAAAGCCCACACGCCTAAAGAGTTACTAAGGTGGACTGAAAAATTTCATGCTTGGATGCGCGGCTAGCACGTTCATGCCGGGAATAACTTATAACGCATTGTTTTTACTTGATTTTTATGCCAATCGGAAAATTGCTCCCAGTCGGGCTGTCGCGTCGGGGCGATTCGATGCCTCGTCTTTTTCTGCTTATCCTGTTATGGGCGCCGCTCGCCGGCGCCCATGCCCAGTTCGACCAGCAGTACCAGGCCTGGAATGCGCTTCTCGACAGGCACGTGGTGCTGATCGATGGCGGCAAGGCGTCGCGGGTACGCTACGTGGGACTTCGGGAAAATTTTCGGCAACCCGTTCAGGGACAGGTTTTTCACCCTGTTCGGGCGCGAGTTCTCGCTCGACATGATAGAGCACGACACGATCCGCGCCCGCGGTGTCTATGACGATCCGCGCATCCATTTCGCGGTGAATTGCGCGGCGATCAGCTGCCCGATGCTGCGCGAGGAAGCCTATGTCGCCGAGCGGCTCGAGCAGCAGCTTGAGCAGCAGACACAACGCTTCCTCTCGGACCGCTCGCGCAACCGTTACAATCCGGAAACGCGTTCACTGGAAGTTTCCAAGATTTTCGACACCTCACCCTGGTACAGCGTCGATTTCACCAGCAGATTGAAGGGCATCAAGTCGCGCGAACAGTTCTTCGCCAAATATGCGAACTTCCTCGCCGACAATCCCGAACACCAGAAAATCATCCGCGAACAGAAGGCGGAAATCCGCCACATGGAATATGATTGGAGGCTAAACGACGAAAAAACAGTAAGCAGTAAGCTGTGAGCAGTAAACACTCCAGCAACGAATTTCCGCTTACCGCTAACGGCTTACCCGCTTACCGCTCACTCACTGCTCACCGCTTACCGCTCACCGCTTACCACTCGCTGCTTACCGCTAACGGCTTACCGCTCACCATGTCGCTCTCCATCATCATTCCCTGCCTCAACGAAGCCGAAACCATCGTCGGGACGTTGCAGGCGTTGCAACCGCTCAGGCGCCGCGGCGGGGAAGTGATCGTGGTCGACGGCGGCAGCAGCGACGGCACGGTCACGCGCGCCGGGCCGTGGGCCGATAAACTGCTGACCGCGCCGCGCCGCCGCGCCGCGCAAATGAACGCCGGCGCTGCGCGGGCCTCCGGCGCCATCCTGCTTTTTCTTCACGCTGACTGCCTGCTGCCGGAAGCGGCTGACGGCATGATCATCGACGGCCTGAACCGCAGACGGAAAAGCTGGGGCCGATTCGACGTGCGCATCTCGGGCAAACATCCGCTGCTGCGCGCGGTCGAAATGCTCATGAACCTGCGCTCGCGCGCAACCGGCATCGCCACCGGCGATCAGGGCCTGTTCGTGACGCGATCGCTGTTCGAGGCGGCGGGAGGTTTTCCCGAAATCGCGCTGATGGAGGATATCGCCCTGTCCAAACGCCTCAGGCGCTTCGGCGCGCCGCTCTGCCTTTCGCACCGCATCACGACTTCAGGGCGGCGTTGGGAAAAGCACGGCGTGTTGCGCACCGTTATCCTCATGTGGCGCCTGCGCTTTGCGTATTGGCTGGGCGCCGATCCCGACAAGCTCGCATTGCGCTATGCCGCCCCCAAGCAGTAGCACGCGGCTCATCGTTCTTGCCAAGGCGCCCCAGCCCGGCACGGTCAAAACCCGGCTGGTTCCGCTGCTGGGCGAAACGGGCGCAGCGGCACTGCACGCGCGGCTGGTCGAACATACGCTGGCCACGGCCTGCGCAGCGGGAATCGGCCCGGTCGAGTTGTGCTGCGCGCCGCGCACCGAAGATCCGTTCTTCGAACACTGCAGCGACCGCCATGCCATTTCTCTCGCCCTCCAGGTTGACGGCGGCCTCGGCGCGCGCATGCTGAGCGCGTGCGCACGCGCGCTTTCCACTGCCCGGCGCGTGATCCTGATCGGCACCGACTGCCCGGCATTGACCGCGTCGCATCTGCGGCAGGCCGCGCGCGCGCTGGCCGAAGGCAACGACGCAGTTCTGGTCCCGGCCGAAGACGGCGGCTACACGCTGCTCGGCCTCAGCCGCTGCGACGCCGCGCTGTTTAATGACATGGAATGGGGCAGCGCAAAGATCATGGCAACCACCCGCGAACGTCTGCACCAACTGCAGTGGCGCTGGAAAGAACTGGAAATACTGTGGGACATCGACCGTCCCGAGGATTACCGGCGCCTGCTCACGGCCGGGCTGCTGGGTCCGGGCCCATGCGCAATCGCCGGTTGAATCTGAATGCGGATATTTCGCTGCATAAACGGGCAGTTAGCGGCGCGCCGTCAATCCGGCCCGCCCATCGGCGTTAAAAATCATTGCCTTTTCAAGGCACTTAGGGAAGAATAGCGCCTCTTTTGTGGAGCCAGCCGGGTTCATAAATATGGGTTCTGGACGCCGTCGGAGATTGGATTAACTTTTGCCTGAAGACCATACTGCATGTCGGACCTCTCAAGCGTGGCCGCAATCAACCAGACCTCGCCACAACTTCCCGTTCCCTGGTACCTCGATCCAAATATTTACGAACTAGAAAAGCGCCTGTTGTTCGACCACGGCCCGGGCTATGTTGGGCACGAGCTGATGGTGCCGAACGTCGGCGATTACCAGACGCTGGAATGGCTCGGCCACGCCAAAGCGCTGGTGCGTAACGCCAACGGCATCGAACTGCTTTCCAATGTCTGTCGCCACCGCCAGGCCATCATGCTCAAGGGGCGCGGCACCACCAAGAGCATCGTCTGCCCGTTGCACCGCTGGACCTACGCGCTCGACGGCAAGCTGCTCGGCGCGCCGCATTTCCCGGGCAATCCCTGCCTCGATCTCACCCAATCGCCGCTCGTCAACTGGAACGGTCTGCTGTTCAACGGCAGGCGCGACGTCGCGCGCGATCTTGCCCGGATCGGCGTAGCGCACGATCTCGATTTTTCAGGCTTCATGCTGGACCACGTCGAGATCGATGAGTACGCGTGCAACTGGAAAACTTTCATCGAAGTCTACCTCGAGGACTACCACGTCGAGCCGTTTCATCCGGGGCTGGGCAATTTCGTCAACGTGTCCGACCTCAAATGGGAATTCGGCGAGTGGTACAGCGTGCAGAGTTGCGGGGTAAACCGCAACCTCGCCAAGCCGGGCAGCGAAGTCTACCGCCGCTGGCACGAACAGGTGCTGCGTTACAATGAAGGCAGGGTGCCGAAATACGGCGCGATCTGGCTCACCTACTACCCGAACATCATGGTCGAGTGGTATCCCCACTCGCTGGCGGTGAGCACCATCATCCCGCGCGGGCCGGAAGCGTGCAGCAACGTCGTTGAATTCTATTATCCGGAAGATATCGCGCTGTTCGAGCGCGAGTTCGTCGAGGCCGAGCAGGCGGCGTACCGGGAAACCGCGATCGAGGACAGGGAAATCTGCGCGCGCATGACCGAAGGCCGCCGGGCGCTCTATCAGCAGGGCATCAGCGAAGCCGGTCCGTACCAGTCGCCGATGGAAGACGGCATGCTGCACTTTCACGAATTCCTGCGACGCCACATAAACCAGTGATGAATGCGGAATCATGTCCCTCACCACCCTTATCTCCGGCGACGGCCTCGCGGCGCATCTCGAGGATCCGGACTGGATCGTATGCGACTGCCGGCACGATCTCGTCGATACCGAATCCGGCCGTCGCGCCTATGCCGAATCGCACATCCCCGGCGCGCGCTTTGTGCATCTGGACGAGGATCTGTCGGGACCGAGAACCGGAAAGAATGGCCGCCATCCGCTGCCCGACCCAGAGACTTTCCGTAAGCGCCTCGGCGCGCTGGGTATAGACAACAGCAGACAGATCGTTGCCTACGACGCGAGCGGCGGCTGTTATGCCGCGCGCCTGTGGTGGATGCTGCGCTGGGTGGGACACGACCGTGTCGCGGTGCTCGACGGCGGCTGGAATGCGTGGCTGAGCGCCCCGCATTCCATAACGAACCAGATTCCCGCAATAGAAGCAGCCCGGTTCACTGCGCGCGCAAGGACCGGCCTCGCGCGTGATGCGAATTCCGTCGCCGCCAGCCTCGGAAAGCGCGGGCCGCTTCTTCTGGACGCGCGCGCGCCCAACCGGTATCGGGGCGAGAGTGAGACGCTCGACCCGGTGGCCGGCCATATCCCGGGCGCGTTCAACCGGTTCTTTCAACTCAACGTGGTGGAGCCCTACGGGAAATTCAAGCCGGCAACGATACTGAGGAGAGAATTCGATGAGTTGCTCGGAAATAATGCACCCGGGAATGTGGTGCATTATTGCGGCTCGGGGGTCACCGCCTGCCATAACCTGCTGGCGATGGAAATCGCCGGACTCCCCGGCTCGCGCCTCTACCCCGGTTCGTGGAGCGAGTGGTGCGCCGATCCCTCGCGCCCCGTCGTGAAGGGCAGTGCTTAGTGTTGAGTGTTGAATTTTAAGGAAAACCGCTTTTAGCCAACTCAACACTAAACACTCAAAACTCAACACTGGATGCACTCCCTGCTCGCCGACCTGATCCTGATCGTCCACTTCGCAGTCGTGCTGTTCATCGTCGGCGGATTGGCGCTGATCTGGGCCGGCGCGGGACTGGGCTGGCGCTGGGTGCGTAATTTCTGGTTTCGCATCGCGCATCTCGCGGCGATTCTTTTTGTCGCCGGCGAAGCGCTGCTCGGCATCTGGTGCCCGCTGACGGTATGGGAAGACGCGCTGCGCGGCACGCGCGCGGAGACCAGCTTCATCGCGCGCTGGATCCACCGCATCCTGTTCTACGACTTTCCGGAATGGGTGTTCACCATCGCCTATGTGCTGTTTGCGCTCGCGGTCATCGCCACGTTCTATCTCGTACGTCCGGCATCGCGGCCGCGCAACCAATAAAAAAGGGGCGCTGCAGCGCCCCATTTAATTATAATTAAAATCAATTAGTTATGTAAGGCTATCCGCCCAGATGTTCCTGGCCCAGCCCCAGGCGTAGCCGGCCTCGGCTGCGCTGGCCTGGGCAGACACGCCCCCGGCGCCCTTCACCGGCACCAGGGTTTTCTGGCCGGCATCGTAATGATGCACCGAGGCGACGTGCATCGCGCTCTGACCGCTGACAAAACTGTAGCAAGTATTCATCATCATCGGCTGGGAATTGACCGGCTGGCCCTTGATCAGCGCGATCATTGCGGAGGCGCATACCTTGGCCTGCTGGTTCGCCATGCTGGCGGATTTCGGCATGCCCGATGCCGACAGCGTGGCATCGCCAAGCACGTGCACGCCCTTGACCGCCACCGATTCGCAAGTCAGCCAATCGACGCCGCACCAGCGCTGGTTGGCCGTGATAAGCCCGCTTCTCTCCGCAATTGCGCCTGCTTTCTGTGGCGGCACGACGTTAAGCACATCCCCTTTGACGCTGTCGAACTGCAGCTTGACCGCCATGCCTTTGACGTCGACGTCGGCCAGATCGCTGTTGGGACGATAGTCGATCATCCCCTTGTACATGCCGTTCCACGCGGCGAGGAACAGGCCTTTCTTGGACACGATGTCGGGGTTCGAATCGAGCACGAGGATCTTGGATTTGGGCTTGGCCTTCTTGAAATAGTCCGCGATCTGGCACACCCGCTCATAAGGTCCGGGCGGGCAGCGGTACGGCGCCATCGGAATGTGCAGCACATAGACGCCGCCATCGCGCATGGCCTCGAGCTGTTTCCTGAGCGCCGCAGTCTGCGGGCCGGCTTTCCAGGCGTGTAGGATGCGGTTTTGCGCCTCGGCGGTTTTGAGCCCCGAAATCTGGTCATACATGAAATCGATGCCGGGCGAGACGATCACCCGGTCGTAGCCCAGCGTCGAGCCGTCGGCGAGCCGCACTTCGCGTTTAACCGCATCGATCGCAACCACATCGCCGCCGACCATGCGCACGCCGCGATTGCGCAGGCCGCCGTAACCCATGGTAATGTCCTGCATCTGGGCATTGCCGCCCAGCACCAGGTTGCTCATCGGGCAGGAAATGAACTCGGTGCCGCGCTCCACCACGGTGACATCGATATCGGGCGCCCACATTTTGATGTATCTGGCCGCGGTGGCGCCGCCATAGCCGGCGCCGATCACCACCACGCGTCCCGCGCCGCCACCGCCTGTCGTCGCACAACCCGCCACGGCGGTCATGCCCGCTGTGGCGGAAACCCATTTGATGAATTCACGTCTGGTAATCACCATGGTCTCCTCCTAGTAACCTGCGCGCGGGGCCGGCGTCGCCGATCCGGGCTTGACGGACGCAAAATAGCCGGCGATGAGATCGAGTTGCTCGTCGGTGTAGCCCTTGGCGTTCTGATGCATGATGGTCGCCGGGCGCTTGCCGGCCTTGAAATCCTTCATCTGCTGCAGCAGATAGTTTTTGTTCTGTCCCGCCAGGCTGGGCGGCACGCCGCCGACACTGTGGCCGTCCGTGCCATGACAGGTAAAACACGTCGCTGCCAGATTACGCGCGTAGGCCGGATCGGCGGCCATCGCGGGTAATGCAACACTGCCGCCCGTGACAAACAGGGCAAGCACGAGGCTTTTCGATGCCAGATTCATGGACTCCTCCTTTGTGGAAAGGCTTTTGCAGCCGGTAGCAGCCTGCCGGACTTGGCCCCATTCATCGGAGCACACGGCGTTAACGAATCGCGGCTAATCGATGCTGTCGCGACAGGCTGCTCAATAAAAAAATTATGCGTGTCGAAACGCCGCGTTGGCTGGAGCAAACATCGCTTGCAGGGCATTATTTTCACCCCGTTCTTTGGTGCTTTTTATTTTAGGAGTTTGTCGGACTTAGCCCCGACAAACTCCTAGGCGATGCTTTCGGGTTCTTCGGCGAAAACCAGCCGGACCTTTCCGTTCTCGTCGATGTCGACGGTAACCTTGCCGCCGCCGGCAAGCCGCCCGAACAGCAACTCATCGGCGAGCGCGCTCCGGATCGTGTCCTGAATCAGGCGCGCCATCGGCCGCGCGCCCATCAACGGGTCGAAGCCGTTCTTCGCCAGATAGTCCTTGAGTGCGGGCGTGAAAGTAATATCCACTTTCTTCTCGTGGAGCTGCTCCTCGAGCTGCATCAGGAACTTGTCGACCACGCGCAGGATGATCGAGCGATCGAGCGCCGCGAACGAAATGATCGCATCCAGGCGGTTGCGGAATTCAGGCGTGAACTGACGCTTGATTTCGGCCATCTCGTCGCCGGCCTGTTTGCTCGGGGTGAAGCCCATCGAGGACTTGGACAGCTCGGCCGCGCCGGCGTTGGTGGTCATGATGACCACCACGTTGCGGAAATCCGCCTTGCGGCCGTTGTTGTCGGTGAGCGTGCCGTGATCCATCACCTGCAACATGATGTTGAAGACGTCGGGATGCGCTTTTTCGATTTCGTCCAGCAGCAGCACCGAGTACGGATGCTTGGTAACGGCTTCGGTAAGCAGTCCACCCTGGTCGAAGCCGACATAGCCGGGCGGCGCGCCGATGAGACGCGACACCGCGTGCCGCTCCATGTATTCCGACATGTCGAAGCGGATCAGCTCGACACCCATGGTGTAAGCCAGCTGGCGCGCAACCTCGGTCTTGCCGACGCCGGTCGGGCCCGAGAACAGGAAGCAGCCGATCGGCTTCTGTGGATTGCCGAGACCGCTTCTGGCCATCTTGATCGCCGCCGACAACGCGTCGATTGCCTTGTTCTGGCCAAACACCACCGCTTTCAGATCGCGACCGAGGTTCTTCAGCGAATTCCGGTCATCCGCCGACACCGTCTGTGCCGGGATGCGCGTGATCTTGGCGATGATTTCCTCGATCTCGTGCTTGCCGATGATTTTCTTCTGGCGTGACTTGGGCTGGATGCGCTGAGCCGCGCCCGCCTCGTCGATGACGTCGATCGCCTTGTCGGGCAGGTGCCGGTCGTTGATGAAGCGCGCGGAAAGCTCCGCCGCCGCGGTCAGCGCAGCGGCAACGTATTTGACGCCGTGGTGCTCCTCGAAGCGCGACTTGAGCCCGCGCAGGATCAATACCGTTTCCTCGACCGTCGGCTCGACGACATCGATTTTCTGGAAGCGGCGCGCCAACGCATGATCTTTTTCGAATACGCCGCGGTATTCGTTGTAGGTGGTGGCGCCGATGCATTTTAGTTGCCCGCCGGAAAGTGCCGGTTTCAGCAGGTTGGATGCGTCGAGTGTGCCGCCGGAGGCCGCGCCGGCCCCGATCAGGGTATGGATCTCGTCGATGAACAGGATGGCATTGGGATTGTCGACAAGCTGCTTCAGTACCGCTTTCAGGCGCTGCTCGAAGTCGCCGCGATACTTGGTGCCGGCAAGGAGCGCCCCCATGTCGAGCGCATAGACATTGCAGCGCTCGAGGATCTCGGGCACGTCGCCTTCGACGATGCGGCGCGCCAGACCTTCGGCAATCGCGGTCTTGCCGACGCCGGCCTCCCCGACCAGCAACGGGTTGTTCTTGCGCCGCCGGCACAGTGTCTGGATCACGCGCTGGAGCTCGCGGTCGCGGCCGATCAAGGGGTCGATCTTTCCCGCCAGCGCCAGGGCATTGAGATTGAGGGTATAGGTTTCGAGCGCGCCGCCGGGCTGGGCTTCGTGCTCGCCTTCACCCTCGGCCTCGCTCTTGGACGGGATGGCCTGCGGCACCTTGCTGATGCCGTGAGAAATGAAGTTCACGATATCCAGCCGGGTCACGCCCTTCTGGTGCAGGAAATAGACCGCATGGGAATCCTTCTCGCCGAAGATCGCAACCAGGACATTGGCCCCGGTGACTTCCTTCTTGCCCGAAGACTGCACGTGCAGGATGGCGCGCTGGATCACGCGCTGGAAGCCGAGCGTGGGCTGGGTGTCGACGTCGTCACCCGCCAGGATGGGCGTGTGCTCGGTCACGAAATCGGAGAGCAGCTTCCTCAGATCGTCGATGTCGGCGGCGCAGGCGCGCAGCACTTCGGAAGCCGACGGATTGTCGAGCAACGCCAGCAGCAGATGCTCCACGGTAATAAACTCGTGGCGCTTCTGCCGTGCCTCCATGAAGGCCATGTGCAAGCTGACTTCCAGTTCCTGCGCGATCATCTCAGTTTTCTTCCATCACACACTGTAACGGATGTTGATGCTGCTTGGCGAACGACTTGACCTGTTCCACCTTGGTCGCCGCAACGTCCCTGGGGTATACGCCGCACACCCCGATGCCTTCACGGTGCACCTTGAGCATGACCTGGGTGGCTTTTTCCCGGCTCAAGGCAAAAAACTTCTGCAACACTGCAATAACAAAATCCATCGGCGTGTAATCATCGTT
>CAYIRZ010000009.1:0-3533 GCA_964365845.1 uncultured Streptomycetaceae bacterium | reverse complement strand
AATAGTAGCACTTTGAACATCGGGGGCGCCTGTACCTTGCTTTTCTTCGCCTCGAGGACCGTGTCTTCACGCTGCCTTGATGCCATACCGGAACCCGCTTTAATCCCGTACGCCAACTGCTATTTTCACCATAATCCGGAAATTTTCAAGTGGAGAATAGAACCCCTTTTCAGCAGTATACTTGACTTCCGCACCCAAATAGCCTAGAAAGCGAATCGGGTGTTTGGCTTCAAGCTCTTTCGCAGTACCGGTTTGGCCGTATGCGATCCTTGAAACTCAAACAGTTTGCGGGCATTACCACCCGTTTTTTTGATGAAGGTAGCGTATATGGCAACAGGCACTGTGAAATGGTTCAATGACGCGAAGGGTTATGGTTTCATCACGCCCGATGACGGCAGTGAAGATTTGTTCGCGCATTTTTCGGCAATCCAGATGGGCGGATTCAAAACGCTCAAAGAAGGCCAGAAGGTGTCGTTCGAAGTCACCCAGGGTCCCAAAGGCAAGCAGGCGTCAAACATCCAAGCCGCATCCTGAGCGCATTGCCGGGTTAGACCGGTGAGCGTAGTCCCGCATTAAAAAAGCCCACGCGACCTCTGCGGTCGGGTGGGCTTTTTGTCTTCTGCATCATCTTCCCGTCGGGCGGAAGAGCGGGCCTGCGGCACGACACGTCCGTTTCAAAGTGCTTGTAATTTTAGGAGTTTGTCGAACCCAAGTCCGACAAACTCCTGCCTACTTGCCCCAAGGCTTGATCGCGTCTTTCAGCTTGTCGTAGCCCTCGATGTAGCGGGGCCGCTTGCCGCCGTAGATCTTGTCGAAGGTCTCGAGCTGTGCGTCCAGCCAGCGTGCGAATTCCTTGTTGCCCGGGTTCGCCGCCTTGTACGCCTCGTTGATCAGGACGAAGTGGATCCTCGGATCGTAGGGCTGCTTCTCGCCGCCGACCGTCTCATCCCCGGCCAGCAGGCGCAGGAGCATCGCGTCGGCAGAACCCAGCGTCTGTTCGAAGATCGGCTCGCCCTGCATGCGGTACATGACGCTCGTCATGTCATGCCCGCTTTTCATGGTAAAGCCCATGTCGGCCCAGACCTTCTTCATGTCCGCGCCGGCCTTGACATGATCGAGGACTATTTGTCCCCAGCTGCGCAACGCTTCCGGCGCATCCGCCATGAGGTCGGTCAACCGGTCGCCGTCGAGGTCCGTCGCATAGACGATGACTTTGCGCTGCCGCATCATGTCGTGCAACAGCAGACCGAAGTTGGTATCGGAGATGTGTTCGTGAATTTCGCCGCCCCAGTTTTCCATGCCGGCCTTGAAGTCCTTGGGCAGCAGGGCGACGATCGCATCGATGTTCGCCCTGTGCTCTGCGTAAGCGTCAACGGAGTAGCGCCGCTTGAGCTCGAATTTCGTGCCCTGCAACATCCAGCGCAGGATCCCCGCGTTGACGGCGTCTTCCTGGGCCTGGGTTGGCTTCGTGGCAACGCGCCCGATCTGCCGTGTTTCGTGCACCATTTTCAGGAACAAACGCACGGCGTAGGCCATCCTGACCCCGGGAGTGTTCATCTCGGAGTGGATGTTGCCGGTGTCCCGATCGACCCGGAACTTCTTGCTGTCCTGCGAGTAGGGCAGGCCGGGCATGAACCGCACGCTGGTAATCGTGCCGTAGGGCCGGACATTGCAGTAGACACCGGCCGCGGTGCGCAGCGGCGCATTGGCGGACTTGCCGGCAACGACGACTTTCTTGCCGTTCTCGTTGACCATGAAGTCGCCGGCGGTGGACCACTTGAGCGCGGTGTAATCGAGCTTGCCGAACCAGTCGAGCGATGCGAGCTTGGTGTCGTGCCGGAACTGCGCCATCATAGGCACGCCGAGAAACGGCAATCCCAGGACGTCGAGCGCCATCAATGTGCCGTTGAGCGCGAACATATCGGTGAACGCGTGCGCGACCGGCTTCACGTTGCCGTGCTGGTTGCCACCTTCCCAGATGATCGCATCGGAAATGCCGCGCGGCTGGATCTTGGATCGCGTGTAGATGCCGTCCAGCAACTTGAACAGATTACCGCTTTGTTCTTCCTGTGCAATCTTCAGCAGGTCGAGTCGTTCAGTCATGATTCCTCTTCTCCGTTCGATACTGGTATCGGGATTTGATTTTCCGGACACATTGCCGCGAGGCATGCCGAAGCTCAAGGGAAGAGCCCGGCTTGCGGAAAACACAAAATTATAGCAGACGCCCCCGGCTTTCTTTCCGGCAACCTTTAGGTTTTGGCCGAAGCCGGGAACCCGGTCCCGCATTGAACGCCATCGTTCGCGCAATTAAAGTTGCAGCGCAGCGAATTATCATGTTTCCCATATAAAAGTGTGCGCCTGCCCACTGATCTTGCCAGGGTTGCCTACCAATAAAATTCTTCTGTACCTATCAAAAAATTTAAAGTTACAGAATTGGGCAAAGTAGTATATTAGGTATAATGCACTGCAACACTGATTGTGAGATAATTTCTCATTATGTGAGAAATTATAAAAATAAATTTATTAATCAATTAGATAGAACTATTAAAAGGAGCGAGCGCAGATGACCCCTACCCCCCTGCCCGAAGGCGTCGAGATTCTGAACAAAGTGACGCCTCAATACGCCGACATCCTGACCCCGCAGGCACTGGCTTTTGTCGCCAAGCTGGCGCGCAGATTCGAGCCGCGCCGCCGCGAACTGATGACATTGCGCGCCAAGCGCCAGGCCGAATTTGACGCCGGCAAGTTGCCCGACTTCCTGCCTCAAACCCAGGATATCCGCGAGGGCAACTGGGCCGTCGCCCCGGTGCCCCATGATCTGCAGGACCGTCGCGTCGAAATCACCGGCCCCACCGACCGCAAGATGGTGATCAATGCCCTCAATTGCGGCGCCAACGTGTTCATGGCCGATTTCGAGGATTCCAACACGCCGACCTGGGAAAACATGATCGAGG
Source organism: uncultured Streptomycetaceae bacterium (assembly GCA_964365845.1). Taxonomy (GTDB): domain Bacteria; phylum Pseudomonadota; class Gammaproteobacteria; order Burkholderiales; family SG8-41; genus CAKKQX01. Next base: position 579 of record CAYIRZ010000009.1, on the reverse strand, counting down.
GCCAGATCAACCTGCGTGACGCGATCAACCGCACCATCGCGTTCGCCAGCCCCGAAGGCAAGCGTTATTCCCTCAACAACAAAATCGCCACCCTGCTGGTGCGCCCCCGCGGCTGGCACCTGGTGGAAAAGCATGTGCTGATCGACGGCGAACCGGTATCGGGCGCCATTTTCGATTTCGGGCTCTACTTTTTCCACAACGTAAAAAAACTGCTGGCACAGGACAGCGGCCCGTACTTCTACCTGCCAAAGATGGAAAGCCATCTCGAAGCACGACTGTGGAACGGGATTTTCGTTGCTGCGCAGCGCGAACTCGGCGTGCCGCAGGGCACGATCAAGGGCACGGTCCTGATCGAGACCGTGCTGGCCGCATTCGAGATGGAGGAGATCCTCTACGAACTGCGCGAGCATTCCTCGGGGTTGAACATCGGCCGCTGGGACTACATTTTCAGCTGCATCAAGAAATTCCGCTCCCACAAGGATTTCTGCCTCGCCGACCGTGCGCAGGTGACGATGACCGCGCCCTTCATGCGCGCCTATGCCCTGCTGCTGATCAAGACCTGCCACAAACGCAACACGT
>CAYIRZ010000008.1:0-23586 GCA_964365845.1 uncultured Streptomycetaceae bacterium | reverse complement strand
ACGCAAGGCGTGATCCTGCGCATCAACAGCCCGGGCGGCAGCCCGGTGCAGGCCGGCTACATCAACGACGAAATCAAGCGTTTGCGCGCGAAATACCCCAACATCCCGCTCTATGCGGTGGTCGAGGACATTTGCGCCTCGGGCGGCTATTACATCGCTGTCGCAGCCGACAAAATCTATGTCGACAAGGCCAGCATCATCGGCTCCATAGGCGTGCTGATGGATGGTTTCGGCTTCACCGGGCTGATGGACAAGCTCGGCGTCGAGCGGCGGCTGCTGGCGGCGGGAGAAAACAAGGGCTTCCTCGACCCGTTCTCGCCCATCCGCGAGTCGCAGAAAGAATACGCCGAGAACATGCTCAACGATATCCACCAGCAATTCATCACCGTGGTGCGGCAGGGGCGCGGCAAGCGGCTCAAGGAAACACCGGAAATGTTTTCCGGCCTGCTGTGGATCGGCCCGAAAAGTATCGAACTCGGGCTTGCCGACGCCGTGGGCAGTGTCGATTACGTCGCGCGCGAAGTGATCAAGGCCGAGGACATCATCGATTTCACGCCGCACGAGAACATCGCCGAACGCGTCGCCAGAAAGTTCGGCGCGGCAATGGCGGAAACGCTGGTGCATCTGGCTGGGCCCAACGCGGTACTGCGTTAGCCCGCATGTTTCACGGCTGAATTGCAGATTCTCTGTAGGATTTTCATTTTAGGAGTTTGTCGAGGCTAAGTCCGACAAACTCCTATAGAGCAAGAACACCGTCGGCCGCCGGTTGATATCCGGCGGCTTGTTTTTCCATGAAGCCACTGCCTGGGTGCGTATCGACTCGCTTTCCAGGGTAATGTCGGTGGCAAGGCAAAGCAGGGTGTCCTCGTTGCAGGTCTCGAGCACCGCCTGCAGCAGGACCTGGTTGCGGTACGGCGCCTCGATGAAAATCTGGGTCGCGTCCTGTTGCACCGAAAGGCGCTCCAGTTCCAGCAGCTTTTTCCGTCGTTGTTCCCGGTCCACCGGCAAATAACCGTGAAATGCGAAGCGCTGGCCGTTCATTCCGGAGGCCATCAGCGCCAGCAACACCGAAGACGGACCGACCAGCGGCACGACGCGTATGCCTTGCTCGTGCGCCAGACGCACCAGTGCCGCGCCGGGATCGGCGACCGCCGGACAGCCGGCTTCCGACAATAATCCGCAGTCCCTGCCCTCGAGCAGCGGCGCGAGAAGTCGCGGCAATTCCGCCTCGGGGGTGTGCTCGTTGAGCGTCTGGATCTCGGCCCCTGAAAGAGGGGGCGGGTAGCCCGCCGCTTTCAGAAACCGGCGCGCGGTCTTGGGATTCTCGGCAATGAAATGCCTGAGCGCGGGGAGTACGCCCAACGTCATCGGGCTCAATGCCGACTGCGCATCTTCCCCGCCGAGTGCCACAGGGATCAGATAAAGTCTGCCTGTCATATTTCCGGAATGACGTCTACGCCCTCGTTCCTGAGCATGGTCGTGAGCTTCATCAGGGGCAGACCGATCAACGCACTCGGATCCTCGCTGTCGATGCGTTCGACCAAGGCTATGCCCAGGCCTTCGATCTTGGCACTGCCGGCACAGTCATAGGGTTGCTCGGCGCGGAGGTAGCGTTCGATCTGCGCATCGCTGAATTCGCGGAAAAAAACAGTGGTCGGCACGTTTTCGATCTGTTTTCTGCCCGCGGCCGCATTGAGCAGGCACAGTGCAGTATGAAATACCACGCTCCGGCCGCGCATCGCCCGCAATTGCCTTACGGCCGTATCATGATCGCCGGGCTTGCCGAGTGTCCGGCCGTCCAGTACCACCACCTGGTCCGACCCTATGATCAGCGCGTTGCGTGCGGCAGGCACGAGGGCCTCCGCTTTTGCTTCGGCCAGACGCAAGGCGGTCCGGATAGATGATTCGCCGGGCAAAGGCGTTTCATCCACATGGGGCGCGATAACCTCGAACGGCAATTGCAGCCGTTCGAGAAGCGCGCGGCGATAGGCCGAAGTGGAGGCAAGAATAAGAGTGGGAGCGTTCAAATCGTCAGCGGTATGGCCAAGGTGCCGAGAATACTATCTAAGTGCCTGCCAAATTTAAGTTTTTCCATCTTTTTGCGCTTTGACAGGGAAGCGCAAAAATACTATCATGCGCGGCTTATGTCTGCACGGGCTGTCATCGATAGTCTGGAATTTGCCCGGACGGAGCAGGAATTACGGGGTAATCTGCCCGTATCCAGCTTGGGCCGGCTCCACGACTGCCTGCACGACACCACGGGCAATGTTGAATTTGTGGTGAAAGGCGGCCACGACGATGAAAAGCGGCCGGTTCTGGCGCTGGATATCAGTGGCCTGCTTCATTTGCAATGCCAGCGCTGTCTGGGGCAAATAGATTATCCGCTACGACTGTCCAGCGTGTTGCGGCTGGTGCGCCGGGATGAGAATCTGGCCGAGGTTGTTGCCGATCCGGATGCGGTCGATTGCCTGGAAGCCAGTACGGAGCTCGATGCCGCGGCCCTGATCGAAGACGAGATACTGCTGGGTTTGCCGTTTTCGCCAAAGCATGAGGAAGGCGAATGCGGCAACCAGACCAAAGAGTTGGATAGGGACCGCCGCGGCGCCTTTGCACAGCTGGCGGAACTGAAGAAGGCTTGAGAAAGCAAACGTTAAGGAGTATTTGAAATGGCAGTTCAACAGAACAAGAAGTCGCCGTCGAAGCGCGGCATGCACCGCTCGCACGACTTCCTGACAGCCCAGCCGCTGGCGCTCGAACCGACCACCGGCGAAGTGCATTTGCGGCACCACATCAGCCCGAACGGCTACTACCGCGGCAAGAAGGTCATCAAAACCAAGGGCGAATAACTCGCGCCCGCTTTGCCGAATCGCGTCCTTAAAACACCGCGTCAGCGCCCGACAATAATTATCAGGGGCGCCCGAGAGGAGACTTTCTGATGGATGTGACCGTTGCCATCGATTGCATGGGCGGCGATCACGGCGCGCATGTTACGGTGCCTGCAGCCCTCGAATATCTGGAACGCGATCCGCAGTCCTCGTTCATCCTCGTGGGATTGCAGGAGAGGATAGAAGCCGAGCTCAAACGCTGCCATGCAGTTCCGGGCCCGAGACTGAGAATCCGGCACGCCAGTGAGATCGTCGAGATGGACGAGCAGCCCGCCGGCGCCCTGCGCGGCAAAAAGGACTCTTCGATGCGCGTCGCGGTCGACCTGGTCAAAGGCGGCGAAGCGCTTGCCTGCGTCAGCGCCGGCAACACCGGCGCGCTGATGGCGATCTCGCGCTTCGTGCTCAAGACCCTGCCCGGGATAGACCGGCCGGCGATCGCCGGCATCCTGCCCACGCTCAAAGGCCACACTTACATGCTCGATCTCGGCGCCAACGTCGATTGCAGTGCCGAACATCTGCTGCAATTCGGCATCATGGGCGCGGAATTGGTGGGCTCGGTGGAGCACAGGGAACGTCCATCCGTCGGCCTGCTCAATATCGGCGAAGAAGACATCAAGGGCAATGAAGTGGTCAAGCGGGCCGCCGAACTGTTGCGCGAAAGTGGCCTTAATTTCTACGGCAATGTCGAAGGCGACGATATATATAAAGGCACCACCGATATCGTGGTATGCGACGGCTTTGTCGGCAACGTCGCCCTGAAGGCTTCCGAAGGCCTGGCGCAGATGCTGGCGACGTACCTGCGCGAAGAATTCAAACGCAACCTGTTCACCAAACTTGCCGCTCTGGTCGCGCTTCCCGTGCTCAATGCCTTCAAGCGCCATGTCGATCACCGGCGCTACAACGGCGCGAGCCTTTTGGGTTTGCGCGGCATCGTTATCAAAAGCCACGGCTCCGCCGATGCCTATGCCTTCGGCTTTGCGATTCAGCGCGCGGTGGAGGAGGCGAGCACCGGCGTTCTGGCGCATATCACCGACCGCATGTCCAATTTGCAGCAAACCGCAGCATGACCTTCTATTCCCGCATCGCAGGCACCGGCAGTTATCTGCCGAAAAAAATTCTGTCCAATCTCGATCTCGAGCGCACCGTCGACACCTCGGACGAATGGATCTTCACGCGCACCGGCATCCGCCAGCGCCATGTCGCGGCGGATGACGAGATGACGAGCGATCTCGCGCTCAATGCCTCCCGCCGCGCCATCGAAGCGGCCGGCATCACGCCCCAGGACATCGGCCTCATCGTGGTGGCCACCACGACACCGGACATGGTGTTCCCGAGCACCGCGTGCATTCTGCAGTCCAAGCTCGGCATCAAAGGCGGCCCGGCATTCGACGTGCAGGCGGTATGCAGCGGCTTCGTCTACGGGCTCACCATCGCCGACCAGTTCATCAAATCGGGCCAGTATGAACACATCCTGGTGGTCGGCGCCGAGATCTACTCGCGCATCCTCGACTGGAACGACCGCGGCACTTGCGTGCTGTTCGGCGATGGCGCCGGTGCCGTAGTGCTGAAAAAAAGCTCCGAACCGGGCATTCTCTCCTGTCATCTGCACGCCGATGGCAGCCATGCCGATATTTTGTCGGTGCCGGGCACGGTATGCGGCGGCAAGGTAAGCGGGCGGCCGCTGTTGCAGATGGAAGGCAATGCCGTATTCAAGTTCGCGGTCAAGGCGCTCGAAGAAGTCGCCGAGGAGGCGCTGGCCGCCAACAAGCTGCAGAAATCCGACATCGACTGGCTGGTTCCGCATCAGGCCAACATCCGCATCATCCAGGCCACGGCGAAGAAGCTCGGACTGAGCATGGAAAAGGTAATCACCACGGTCGAGCGTCATGCCAATACTTCGGCGGCCTCGGTGCCGCTGGCGCTCGACGAGGCGGTGCGCGATGGCCGCATACGCCCCGGGCAGCATGTGCTGCTTGAAGCCGTGGGCGGCGGATTCACCTGGGGTGCAGTACTGGTCAAGTGGTAAGAGAACAAATGAAATTTGCATTGGTATTTCCGGGGCAGGGCTCGCAGGCCGTAGGCATGATGCAGCCGTTTGCCGACTCCAAAGTCGTGCGCGACACCTTTGCCGAAGCCTCCGCCGCGCTCGGCCAGGATCTGTGGCAACTCGTCGCCGAAGGCCCGGCGGAAGAACTCAACTCGACGGTCAATACCCAACCGGTGATGCTGACCGCGGGCTATGCCGTATACCGCGCCTGGCTCGAGGCCGGCGGTGGCGAACCTGCGCTGGTCGCGGGACACAGCCTGGGCGAGTACACCGCGCTGGTTGCAGCCGGCGTCATTGCTTTCCGGGATGCTGTGCCGCTGGTGCGCTTCCGCGCTCAGGCCATGCAGGAAGCCGTGCCCATGGGCACCGGCGCCATGGCGGCAATACTGGGCCTCGACGACGATTCGGTGCGCGCCGCATGCAGCGAAGCCGCCCGGGGCGAGGTGGTCGAGTCGGTCAATTTCAATGCGCCGAGCCAGGTCGTGATCGCCGGCCACAAATCGGCAGTCGAGCGCGGCGCCGAGGCCGCGAAAGCCAGAGGCGCCAAACGCGCGGTGATGCTGCCGGTAAGCGCGCCGTTCCACTCATCGCTGCTGAAACCCGCCGCCGACCGGCTTGCGGAGTACATGAAGAGAGTCGCCTTCAGCGCGCCGCGCATTCCGGTCGTCAACAATGTCGACGTCGCCATCGTCGGCGATCCCGACCAGATCAAGGACGCGTTGGCGCGCCAGGCCTGCAACCCGGTGCGCTGGGTGGAAGTGATCCATTACATGGCGGCTGCAGGGGTGACGCATGTCGCCGAGTGCGGGCCCGGCAAAGTACTGGCCGGACTGACCAGGCGCATCGACGGCAGCCTGCAGGGACTGGCCATCACCGACCCGCAATCCCTGGAACAAGCGATACAGGCGCTGAAATGAGCATGCTCGAAGGCAAAGTCGCGCTCGTCACCGGCGCCTCGCGCGGCATCGGCAAGGCAATCACTTTCGAACTGGGCCAGCAGGGCGCGGTGGTCGTCGGGACCGCGACCAGCGCCGACGGCGCGCACAGCATCAGCCAGAATCTGGCTGGCGCCGGCATCAAGGGCTGCGGCATGGCCATGAACGTCAACGACGCAGCCCAAATCGAGGCCGCGCTTGCCGATATCAGGAAACAGTTCGGCGACGTCGCCATCCTCGTCAACAATGCCGGCATCACCCGCGACAATCTGCTGTTGCGCATGAAGGACGAAGAATGGGACGACATCATGTCGACCGACCTGAAGTCGGTGTACCGGCTGTCCAAGCTGGTGCTGCGCGGCATGATGAAAGCGCGCTTCGGCCGCATCATCAACATCACCTCGGTGGTAGGGGCAACGGGCAATGCCGGACAGGCCAATTACGCCGCGGCCAAGTCGGGCGTCGTCGGCTTTTCCAAGTCGCTGGCGCGCGAAGTCGGCAGCCGCAATATCACCGTCAACTGCATCGCCCCGGGCTTCATCGACACCGACATGACGCGCGCGCTGTCCGGCGAGCAGCGCGTTGCCCTGATCCAGCAGATTCCGCTGGGACGGCTCGGCGAAGCAGGGGACGTTGCCGCCGCCGCTGTGTTTCTGGCGTCGCCTGGAGCATCCTATGTCACGGGTTGCACACTCCATGTCAACGGCGGCATGTACATGGATTAGTCTATTCAGCAAGACACAAACCATGCGCGGATTGATGCCCGATCATGGATTCGCGTTGATTTTTAAACGCTTTTTAAACGGCAAATATGGTAAAATTCACGGCTGATTCGTATTGAAATACGGCACCAGGCAGGTTCGTGGTTCATCAACATATCAATTATCAAGCAAGAGGAAAGGGGAAGTTAATGGAAAATATCGAGCAACGGGTCAAGAAAATTGTTGCCGAACAACTGGGCGTGAACGAAGCCGACGTCAAGAACGAGTCGTCTTTCGTCAACGACCTCGGCGCCGATTCGCTCGACACGGTCGAACTGGTCATGGCGCTGGAAGAGGAATTCGAAACCGAAATCCCCGACGAGGAAGCCGAAAAAATCACGACGGTTCAACAAGCTGTCGATTACATCCAGTCTCATCAAAAATAAGTCCCGGGCGCGGCCGTTGTCTATCTGCGAGCCGCGAGCTTGCGGGACCAGTTGCCCGCGGCGAACCAAACTATCTTATTCATGCCCAGTTCCACCAGACGCAGAGTAGTTGTCACCGGCCTTGGTATCATTTCGCCCGTCGGCATCAGGGTCAGCGACGCCTGGGCGAACATTCTCGCCGGCAAATCCGGTATCGGCCACATCACCCGTTTTGATGTTTCCGCCTACAGTTCGCAGATTGCGGGCGAAGTGAAGGGTTTCGACGTCGGCCAGTACCTGCAGGCCAAGGAAGCGCGTCGCTTCGACACCTTCATTCACTACGGCCTGGCGGCGGCGATCGATGCGCTCAAGGATTCCGGTCTCGATCTCGAACGCGAGAACCGCGAGCAGATCGGCGCCTGCATCGGTTCCGGCATCGGCGGCCTGCCGCTGATCGAGGATACGCACAACGCGATGCTCGCGGGGGGGCCGCGCAAGATTTCGCCGTTTTTCGTGCCCGGCACCATCATCAACCTGATCTCGGGCCAGCTTTCGATCATGTACGGCCTCAAAGGCCCCAATCTGGCGGTGGTCACGGCGTGCACCACCGCCAACCACAACATCGGCGAAGCCGGCAGGCTCATCGAGTACGGCGACGCCGATGTCATGATCGCCGGCGGCGCCGAAGCCTGCGTTTCGCCGCTCGGCGTCGGCGGCTTCTGCGCGGCGCGCGCGCTGTCCACCCGCAACGACGATCCCGTTGCCGCCAGCCGGCCATGGGACAAGGACCGCGATGGTTTCGTGCTGGGCGAGGGCGCGGGAGTGCTGGTGCTCGAGGAATACGAGCATGCCAAGGCACGCGGCGCGCGGATCTATTGCGAACTGGCAGGCTACGGCATGAGCGCGGATGCCCATCACATCACGGCCCCCTGCGAGGATGGCGAGGGCGCGGTGCGCTGCATGGCCAACGCCATGCGCAACGGCGGCGTCAGCCGTGAGCAGGTCGACTACATCAATGCCCACGGCACTTCGACGCCGCTTGGGGACATCGCCGAGACCGTCGCCGTCAAGCGCTGTTTCGGCGATCACGCCAAAAAACTGGCGGTGAGTTCCACCAAATCCATGACCGGGCATCTGCTGGGCGCGGCCGGCGGCGCCGAGGCCGTATTCTCGGCGCTGGCGATCCGCGACCAGACCGCGCCGCCGACCATCAATCTGCACCATCAGGATCCGCAGTGCGATCTGGATTACGTGCCCAACACGGCGCGCCCGATGAAGATCGATGTCGTGCTGTCGAATTCCTTCGGTTTCGGCGGCACCAACGGCAGCCTCGTATTCCGCAAGCTCTGAGTTCGACTCCAACCGCGCTTGCTTCAGGCCGACAGGAGTTTGTCGAACTTGTGTTCGACAACTCCTAAAATGAAAAGCGCCAAGGAACGAAGTGAAAAGAACGCCATGCAAGGGATGTTTGTTGCGGCCGACACAGCGTTTCGACACGCAAAACTTCTTTCTTAAGCAGCCTGTCGCCTAAGCATCGATCAGCCGCGATCCGTTAACGCCGTGTGTTCCGTTGAATGGGGCCAAGTCCGACAGGCAGGCTCCAGCCTATGATCCTGGTCAACGGTGCTCCGGGCGACGTCATTGCCGTCACTGACCGCGGCCAGGCGTATGGCGACGGTGTGTTCCGCACCTTCGCCGTGCGCGGCGGCCGGCCGCAGCACTGGCAGCGGCACTATGCCAAGTTACACAGCGACTGCGCCGCGCTGGGGATAGCCTGCCCCGACGAGGCGGTTCTGCACGCGGATCTGATGCAGGCTGTCGGGCGCGAATCCGACTGTGTGGCAAGAATCACCATCACGCGCGGCCCCGGCGAGCGTGGTTATGCGCGGCCCCCGGTTGCGACCATCACGCGCATCGTGATGACCTCGGCGCCCCCGGAATATCCTTCTGACTTTGCCGCGCATGGCGTCAAGGTCCATCTCTGCACTCTGCGCCTCGGATTGCAGCCTGCGCTGGCCGGAATCAAGCATCTCAACCGGCTGGAAAACGTGCTGGCGCGCGCGGAGTGGAGCGATGCTGCGATCGCCGAAGGCCTGCTGCTCGATGCCGAAGGCAACGCAATCGAAGGCACGATGAGCAATCTTTTCATCGTCGAGCACGGTGCGCTCGCGACACCCGATCTCACGCGCTGCGGCGTCGCCGGCGTAACGCGGGAGCGCGTCATCGAAAGCGCCGTCCGGCACGGCATGGCCTGTGATGTGGCGCACATCGGCTACAGACGCCTGCTCGAGGCGGAAGAAGTCTTGCTGGTCAACAGTCTCATCGGTGTCTGGCCGGTGAGGGAGCTGGCCGGCAGGATCTGGGCGCCGGGAAACTTTGCTGCCCGCGTGAGACTATGGCTCGATGATGAAAGCAACTAAGCGCGGATTGAAAATTCTGCTGCTGATCACTGCGGCGGGCCTCTTCGCCGCGGCGGCGTGGCTCGCGCTTTACGCCTACATCGAATTCAGGCCGGCGCGGCTGCCTTTGCAATTCGATCTCAAGACCGGCAGCAGCCTGACAAGCGCGGCGCAGCAGATGGCCGGTGCCGGCGTGCTGGGCGATGCGACCCAGTTCGTCATCCTGGCGCGGCTGCTCGGCGCAGCCGGCAGGATCAAGGCCGGCAACTACGAGGTCAACCGACCTTTATCGCCGCTAGCCCTGTTGCGTAAAATTACCGAGGGCGACTACACCCAATCCGCAATCACTTTCGTCGAGGGCTGGACGTTCCGGCAAGTCCGCAAGGTGCTCGACGAGCATCCGGCGGTAAAGCACGACATCCAAGGCCTGAGCGCCGCCGAAATCCAGCAACGCCTTGGTCTCGACCAGCCTGCGCTGGAAGGCTGGTTTTTCCCCGACACCTATCACTTCAGCAGCGGCGCCAGCGATCTTGCCATCCTGCGCCGCGCGCAGCGGCTGATGCAGTCGCATCTTGCTGCGCAATGGGACGGGCGCACCGCCGATCTGCCGCTCAAATCCCCATACGAAGCGCTGATCCTGGCTTCCATCATCGAGAAGGAAACCGGCAAGGCTGAAGAGCGGCCGTTGGTCGCGGCGGTGTTCATCAACCGGCTGCGGATCGGCATGAGGCTGCAGACCGATCCCACCGTGATTTACGGCATGGGCGAAGCCTTCGACGGCAATCTGCGCAAGCGCGATCTCGTCACCGACACGCCCTACAATACCTACACCCGCGAAGGGCTGCCGCCGACGCCCATCGCCATGCCGGGACTGGCCTCGCTCAGCGCCGCGCTCAGCCCGCCGAAAAACAACTTCCTGTATTTCGTTTCCAGGGGCGACGGCACCTCGTATTTCTCGCGCACGCTGGATGAACACAGCCGCGCCGTGACAAAATATCAAAAATCGGGACGACGCTGATGCGCGGAAAATTCATCACCCTCGAAGGCATAGACGGCGCGGGCAAGAGCACCCATCTGCAGTGGCTCGCGGATTTCCTGAAAAGCCGCGGCATTCCGGTCCGGGTCACGCGCGAGCCGGGCGGCACTGGGCTCGGGGAAAAATTGCGGCAGCTGCTGCTCGACGGCGGGCAGAAACTCCATCCCGAAACCGAGGCGCTGCTGATGTTCGCCGCCCGCCGGGAACATCTTGCCCAGGTGATCCTGCCGGCGCTGGACGCCGGCACCTGGGTCGTGTGCGACCGTTTCACCGACGCCACTTTCGCTTATCAATCCGGCGGCAGCGGCATCCCCTGGCAGCGGATCGAAGCGCTGGAACAGTGGGTGCAGCAGGGCCTGCAGCCGGACATCACCCTCTATTTCGATGTGACGCCCGAAGTGGGGCGCAGCCGTAGCGAACGCATCAAAATCCCGGACCGTTTCGAGCAGGAGGAGGAGGATTTTTACCGGCGGGTCAGGGAAGCGTACCTGCGGCGCGCGCGCGAACACCCGCAAAGAATCCATTTGGTCGATGCCAACGCCGGAATTTCCGCTATCCAGAAAAAGCTCGAAATTCTTATCCTAACCGTTTGTAAATAAACATGTTACCTTGGCATAAATCGGAGTTTGAACGGGTCCTGGCTGGCAGGGCCCGTCTGCCCCACGCCATTTTGCTCCACGGACGCCAGGGCATAGGCAAAGCCGCTTTTGCACGCACGCTTGCCCAGACACTGTTATGCGAAAACCCGGCGCCTTCGGGTAGCGCTTGCGGGCAGTGCGCGGCCTGCCACTGGTTGGAGGCCGGCACCCACCCCGATTTCCGGCAAATCGAGCCTGACAGCCTCGCCGAAACCAACGCCAACGCGGAAGAGCAGGGCAGCGATAAAAAAAAGCCCAGCCAGCACATCATCATCGAGCAGATCCGGATACTGCCGGAGTTCATCGGCATATCGAGCCACCGCGGCGGCCCCAAGGTGATCCTGATCCACCCCGCCGAGGCGCTCAATGTTAATGCCGCGAATGCTCTGCTCAAAAGTCTGGAAGAGCCACCGGCCCGCACTTATTTCCTGCTGATCAGCCATCGTCCGCATTCACTACTGCCGACGATCAGAAGCCGCTGCCAGCAACTCGCGCTGCAGGGGCCCACGCCCGAGGCCGCCACGGCATGGTTGCAATCCCAGGGTATGGCGAACCCGGAACTCGCCCTGGCGCAGACCGGCAATTCGCCGCTTGCCGCGCTGCAACTCGATAACGAGGAATACTGGCAGCAGCGCAATACCTTGCTCAAGGGCATCGCCAGTGTGGGTTTCGATGCGCTGGCGTTGGCGGAGCAGGTGCGCGACTACCCCATACCCCAGGTCGTGAGCTGGCTGCAGAAATGGTCTTATGACCTGATTTCACAGAAATTTCTGGGAACCATCCGCTACAATCCCGACCACCAGGCCGCGCTTGCCAGCGCGGCGGCGCGGGTAGACGCGCTCGCCGCGCTGCGCTTACACCGCGAACTGGTACGGTTGCAGCGCATCGTCAACCATCCGCTCAATCCGCGCTTGTTCATCGAACACCTGCTGATCTCTTATGCCGGGCTGGTGCAGCCGCAGCGCGCCGCCGCCTGAAAAAAGACAAAACCAATTGCTCGTCGATTCCCATTGCCATCTGGATTTCCCAGAACTCGCCGCCGATCTGGACAGCGTCATGGCGCTGATGCGGACGAACCAGGTGACCCATGCGCTGAGCGTGAGCGTAACGCTCGAGGATTTTCCCAAAGTGCGTGCGATCGCTGAAAAATATCCCCATGTTTTTGCCTCGGTCGGCGTGCACCCCGACTACGAGGGCATTTCCGAGCCGTCGCCCGAAGCGCTGGTGCAGTTGGCCGCCCATCCCAAAGTCGTGGCGATCGGCGAGACCGGGCTCGACTACTACCGGCTCAAGGGCGACCTCGAATGGCAGCGCGAGCGCTTCCGCAACCATATCCGCGCGGCGCGACTCTGCGGGAAACCGCTGATCGTCCACACCCGCGAAGCGGCGCAGGACACGCTACGCATCATGCGGGAGGAGGGCGCGGACCGGGCGCGGGGCGTGATGCACTGCTTCACCGAATCCTGGGAAGTCGCCCAACAGGCGCTGGACCTGGGGTTCTATATCTCGTTTTCCGGCATTGTCACCTTCAAGAACGCCACCGCGATAAAGGAAGTGGCGAAAAAAGTGCCTCTTGAGCGTATGCTGGTCGAGACCGATTCCCCTTATCTTGCGCCAGTGCCTTACCGCGGGAAAACTAATCAGCCCGGTCTGGTCAAACATGTGGCCGAAGAAATTGCCAGGCTGCGGGACCTGCCATTCGAACAGGTAGCCCAGGCAACAACTTATAATTTCTTCAATTTATTCAATGATAAAGACGATTTACCTCATGTCAAGAATTAGAAATCTGCTCATGCTCTTATTAGCTTTGGCGCCGGCATGGGCGACGGCTGGCGTTTATGAAGACATGATGCATGCCATCCGGGTGGACGATGATCGGACCGTGGCAAACCTGCTCAAGCGCGGCATGGACGTCGATACCGTGAGCCCGCAGGGCGAATCGCTGCTGACCCTTGCCGTCAAGGAAGGAAAAATAAGTGTAATCAAGACCATACTGGCAGCCCGCCCCAAGGTCAATTCACGCAATGCCTTGGGTGAGACCGCTTTGATGCTGGCCGCGCTCAAAGGGCAGACCGAGGTCGCCAAGCTGCTGCTTGACCAGGGCGCCGAGGTCAATCAGTCGGGCTGGACGCCGCTGATCTATTCGGCGGTTCATAACCACGTCGATATAGCCCGGTTGTTGATCGGTCGCGGCGCCAGGATTGATGCCGCGGCGGAAAACGGCACCACGGCGCTGATGATGGCGGCGCGCGAAGGCCATCTGCAGATGGTGCTGTTGCTGCTCGAGCATGGCGCCGATATCAATAACCGTACCCCGTTCGGTTATACAGCGCTGGGCATGGCGCTGGATCGCGGCAAACGCGAAGTCGCGGAGATCCTTATCAAGGCCGGCGCAGAGCAGTAGCAGGAAAATCTGAAATACAATCCCGATATCCGCCCGAAATGGCAAAGGCTGAGAGGGGCTCCGTGGGAGGGGCGGTTCCTTAACTTCCTAATAATGCCGAATATCCGCCTGATGTATAATTTAACATAATATACATTATGCGAAGTATAGCACCTCAAGCTTTATACAAATTCCTAAAAAACTCAAGACTTAAATCGTCTATACCAAGAAACAACCCACGGACCAAACCGACTCAACACTGGCTTTTCCACCGCGAGCTGAACTTGAACAGACATAACGACCGATTGTGTGTAGGCCACCGCAGCAGCTGAATAAGTGTTATACGACACCTCTAGCCGTTCGGGCCAGGCAAAACCAAGCGCTGGCGACCGCAGGCGAAAACACACTGGGAAATCCCATGCGGAAACAACGAAACATCCGGACGGAAATTGATGAAATCGCTGCGGGAATAAGAGAAGAAATCAGAAGGAAAAAATAGAGAAGCGCCCTAGAAAATACTGAAACCTTTCTCCCGGAAAAGCCTGAGTGCGGCATCTACGACTGCCGGATCGTAAAGTTTCCCCCTGTACTTTTCCACCTCGGCCAACGCTGCGGCAATGCCCAGATCCGCTTGGTGTTGCTGCTCATAAGCTACAGCCACTATAGAGTCGGTCACGCCTATGATTCTGGCTTCCAGCATGATTTGATCTCCCTTAAGCCCGCGGGGATATCCGCTGCCGTCGAGTCTTTCATGATGTTGCAGCACCACCTCCGCAACCGACCAGGGAAAGTCAATTTTCTTCAGCATGTCGTAGCCGAGCCGGCAATGGGTCCGCATAAGGCTCGTTTCTTCCGCCGTCAACTTGCCTGGCTTGTGGAAAATTTCGGGGGAAACCGAAAACTCTCCAATGTCGTGCACTAACCCGATGAGACGGATGCCTTTGACCTGCTCATCGGACAGCCCCATCTCCCTTGCAATGGATGTGGCCAGCTCAGCGATCCAGCTCTCATGGCCTGGATGGTGCGAACCGTGTGTTTTGATGACTTCGGTAATGCACTCGATGGTATCTACCAGGCTATCTCTCATGTGGCTCAGGTAGAGTTCGCGCTGCTGAGCCGCGGCGCCGCCTTCAGCGCGTATGCGAAACGATGTAATGCCAAAGGCGAGATTTGCCGCCAAGGCTGTCAGCAGCCGCGTTTCCCCTGTTTCAAACCCAAAGGGCTCGACCGAATAAATGCACAAGGCGCCGATGAGCTTGTCTTTATCACGCAATGGCAACCCGAGAATCGAGGCATAGCCATTCCTGACGGCATCCTTGTGCCAGAAAGCAAAGTGCGGGTCATTGAGGATATTCCGCGCAAAAAAAGGCGTGCCCGCCTGAATGGTCATGCCGGCCGGATTGTGTTGGTTTTCTTCCATCCCCAAGCCTGCATCATACGTTTCCAAATGCTCGCTTCGATGGCCGAAGAAGATCGCAGGCGTCATGCTCTTCCCGTCTTGACCGCAGTCGCACACCCATGCCAGGCGGTATCCCGCTTTTTCCACTAATGTTCGACAAATGGCCTGAATCATTTCCGGCTTATTCTCCGCCTGCACCATTTCGAGCAGGCATTCGCCGATGATCTTGAATGCGATTCGGCTCCTCTTGTAGGTGTTTTCCGCGTGCTTCTGGCGGGTAATATTCACGAGAACGTGCGTGGTATGCAGGTATTCCCCGGCTTTGCTATAAATCGGAAAATGCCTGGAAAGAAAAATCTCGGTATCCAGCCGGACTTCTTCTCCCGTGTTGTCGTTACTGGCCTTCAAACTGTCCGGCGAGTAATCGCGCAGTGGCAGGCCCGTCTTGGGAAAGACTTCCCAGTAGAGTTTGCCGACCACGCTCTGCGCAGTCATCCCGGCGCGTTCGGCATAGGCACGGTTGGCGCGTATGATGCGGCCGGACTTGTCATGCATGAAAAGCATATCCGGTGTCGTGTCAAAAGCACCCTGCAAGTCCCGTTGGGCAAGTTTAATTTCGTTGTACTTGAACTGCAGGCGTTGATTTTCCAGAAGCAAAGCGATACGGGCGTCTTCAAGCTCCCGTATCTTGGCGATCAGCGCAGCTTCGCGCGGTGTATAGTCAGGCCCGGCAGACGCAAGTTCATCCGCTTGCACAACGGGTTGTGCAACATGCCTATACTCAGTCACCTCGTTACTCCTGGTGTTCTGAGACACCAATTGACACTACGTTCCCGGGTTCTTGATCACCTCAGGAAACCGGTGTTTCTCCCCATCAAGTCTTTGTCGCCCTGGATTCTGGGCGTACGACTTCTAAAATCTAAGCATGATCCCGAAATTTCTCTTTGGCAAATCTATCAATTTGTGAGGTTTTGAAAAGACAATATTTTGTTGATATTTCAAATAGATAGCTTATGTTTATACGCATTTCAAGCCCTTGTCAAGCTACCTGCGCATGATAAAAAAGCGGGGGCATCCGCGTCGGTAAACGATTCCCCCGCTCTCTCAGGCGGCTGACATGCAGGCACTGACCCCAACTCGCCATAACGTGAATTCCGCCCTATTGTAACCGCGTGTAACTGCCGATAATGAATTGTAAGACTCAAACAAGACACAGTCATCAAAGGAAACGCAAAATGGATAGAACCAATGACTCGGATTTTGCGGTATCACCCGAACAGTTTAAGAAGCGGACCGAGGAAATTGTCCGCATAAGAAAGACCATCAACGAGGGCAATGCCAAGGCCGCCGACGTTGAAAACCTCGCTATGCTGTTGGGGACCAATGATTCCCATCGAGACTCCAACACCCCCTCCCGAAACGCGCCATGACCCCGCCCGGGACGTCCTCACCCCCAGCCCAGCGTTTCGCTGGGCTTTTTTTATGTATTTTGAAATGAGGCAAATTCCACATATTTTTTAGAGGATTAGGACCAAAATCGACGGGATGTTAAGAGCTTCCTCCAGGACCGACACCAGTCTAATCATGGACAAGCAGGTCGAATCAGTATGGCAGTACATGCAGTGGTGTTTGGGCGCGGACCTGACGGCTGAGATGTGCAACCCATTTTGGACCCCTATTGCAGTCACCAGCGTCGCCATCGGCCTGTTAATGCTGGCGTGGGTGGTTTCAAAATCCATCAAAGACTGGTTAGCCATTCGCACTAAAGGGGGAAAACAAAATGGAACCCCTGGAATTGAAGCCGGGAAAACAACGTGGAAATCCCGCCTGAAACAAAACAAACAGGCAGAAATCGATGAAATCGTCGCAAGAATAAAAGAAGAAATCAAAAGAAGGCCATGATTTCCCTCCTTTTTCCGGAATCCGGACGACACGCCATCAGGCATACTCGGAAACACGGCGTAAACCGAGGAAAGCCGAACATGAAGTGGATCGATGTGCTTGTCATCATCGGCACGGTGGTCGCGGCCCCGGTCGCTCCCCTGCTGTTTGATTCTCATCAGGCCGTTATTCCCGCCACAGTGATCACCATCGGAATCGCGATGCTGGTGCTGCGATGGTGGCTCCATCACCCGGAATTCAACCTCCTCCTGGTCGAGAAAGTCCTGACCGTAAGCAATGCCACGGGCAGGAAGGCCACCCTGATTCGCAATCTGCATGGCAAGGTAACCCTGAAAGGCCTGACCGAATTCTGGTGCCGCAATATCGCGGCGGATGGCACGATCGTCAACATCATGATCAACGACGAGCCGCCGCAAAAAACCATACATGAAACCGGCGATATCCACGTCGGCAAGCGCTTCCCGCGCCGGCTCCGGGGCGGAGAGAAGTTTTCGCTTCAGCTTTCCTATGAACTCGTCGACTCGTTCATCAACCGCACCGGCGCGTTGATTCACGTCGTGGAAAGCAAAACGGAGAAGCTGCGGATGATCGTGATGCTGCCTCGGGAACGCCCGGCGAAATCCGCCCGCGCATCACTCAGATCTGACGGCCAGTCGCCGAAAAAGCTTCCCGATCCCTTGTTGTCGGGATTGAACGCGGGCGAGCGCGTCGAAATCGAAATCGAAAACCCAAAATCCGGGGCCGAATACTGTCTGGAATGGAGCTGGTAAAGCTCAGGAACTCTTGCGCGTTGGAGGCGTAGCCTGCCCGCTTTCTGCCGCCGTTTTACCCACCGCCGCATCCGCTATTTTGTCGAGTTCGCGATTGACGATATCCCTGACCGCGGCATCGTGCAAATAACACAACAGCCACAGATCCGGAAATTCCACGCATCGGCGCACTGCCCTGCCGAAAACCAGTTTCCGGATTTTGTTTTCGACATGGGGCGTCAGCATGAATTCGTGCTCGTCTTCCCAGTAGACTGAAATGGTGGTCAACGATTCGCCGCGATGCATGAGGCGCAGGATAAGCTCGAATCTGATCTCGTGCATTGCCCTTGAACGCAGCGTGATCAGATCCTCGGACCGTACCGGCTTCCCCTCTTTCAAAGCCTGAATGATTTCGGACTCATTCATCCACCACCCCCTGTCATTGTCTCGTTATCAGGATTGCAAATACCGATTTTTATGCGGCAACAATTTGGCTTTCGCTCCACATCGCGATCCGCCCGTCCTATGAGCGATGGTTCAGCTTCCTTCCGGGGCAAGGCCCACGATCTCGGTAACCGGCACTCCCCCGATGTCGCGCAGCTTTTCGTAGCGGCCACTGTTGAGATCGACCAGATTGGACAATCTGGAATAAGTGGATTCGACGAACAGCCGCTGTCCATCGGCGCCGGTGCGGTGGATCCCGAATTTGACGCGCTGGCGTTCACCAACCGGCACTTTCCCGATGAAATTCTTGGTGGACCATATCTGCCCGAAACGCGCAAAATCGCTGAGACGCGCGGTATGGTTGATGGTGTCCCCCAGCACCGCGAATTCCACCGTGGTCGCGGTCTGAAAGGTCCCGAGCCATTCTTCGCCCTCGTTGAGCCCGGTGTTGAGATAGAGTTCGTTGGTCCAGTTCTTGCGCAGCTGCCATTCCTTGCTGATCCGCGCTATGACCTGCTTCAGTTCCTGGGCGCAGATCAGGGCATTGATGATGTAGCTGCAATCGGGCTGGGGGAAAAAATAGTAGACCATGCCGTCGCCCACGTGCTTGCCGTAAGTCCCGTAGTAGTTGCGAAAGATCTCGCCGGCGGATGACCATATCTGGTTGATCAGCTCGAAATACTCGTCCGGAGGCAGCTCGGAACATATCTTGACCGAGTCCTGCAGATCCGCCACCAGCACCGCGAGTTCGGTCAGTACCGGCAACCGCTTGCTCAGAAGATTCCGGATCACCACGTCGCGCCGGCTGAGCAGCCTCAGCAGTTCGTCGTTATCGAGGTCGACTGAAGTGAGAATGACCAGGATGCCCTCACGGAAATAGGAAGCATAGGCGGCATAGTTCTGCTCCATGTCGTCCGCGGCCCCTTCAAGGTGAAGCGGCAGTTCGACGATGGGGCTCGCGCGAACCGGCGCGGTTTCACTGTAAAGACCCTCGAGCAACCGGATCTTTGCCGCGGCCGTGCCCTGCAGGGGCTGGCTGATGGCAGCAACCTCCATGCGTTCCTTGGCCAGCGCAAGGTTGAGGCGCAGCAATTGCACGTGGCTCGGCGCGGGATCGGCCTGCCCCGCGCCCAGCAGCAGGTGGAATATGCTTCTTTCCTCGGTGCGTGGCGCAAGCCGCGTAAACACTTCAGGAAAGGCACGGCGCGCCTGGTCGTTGAACCATATCACCTCGAATTTGTAGTTCACCATATAGGCCGGATGCGGCAACTGATCGATGGTGAGGGTAAGCCGCTCATGTGCCGCTGCCGGATGAGCTATGACGGACGCGGCGTGGGATGCCGCGGCGATGCCGTGGGTGCCGGTGGCAGCCAGTTCGTTCTTGATCTCTTCCATGCTTTTCCCCTCCCTTTTCAAGCGCTGGATCAGTTCAATGCGGGCGATCGTTTCTTCCGAAAAATAACCGATCTGCCGCGGTCCTTTTCCGCGAATATCCGGCCTGCTCACGACCGGCCTGGGCAACAGGCCGCGCGCGATGTAATTGTTGAGCGTCGCCCTGGAAATCCCCGTGCGATCCAGGATTTCCTTGCTGCTGATCATGGCTGATTCCCCTGCTCGCTCCGATGTCATTTATACCGTCCATCTGGACTGCTTATACACATAATCCTCTCTTCCGGACCAATAGTCAAGCGCCATATCCGTCTCCCTGCGGGATCCTCTGCTTACACAGCTCGAAATACGTTTCTGGCCGATTCAAACGCGCAGGCTAACGGGCCGTCAAAGCAGTTGATGCCGCCGCCAAGGCCGCGTACCCTATGCAAGCCATTTCGCCATCCCTGCCCCGCGACTGCGGGCGGGATATCGCTGCAACCGCCTTCGGTTCATATCAGGGAAATTCATGCTCGACCGCGTTGGCAAGTACGCGTTGAAACGGGAACTCGGGAAAGGCGCCTCCGGGACCGTCTATCTTGGAGTCGACACCTTCTCCAACACCGAGGTCGCGGTGAAGGTGATCGACCCCGCGGTGTTCGAAGATCCCGAAAACGGGGAAATCCTGCGCACACAGTTTCTGAACGAAGCGTCCCTCGCCGGCAAGCTGAATCACCCCCACATCGTCGCCATTCTCGACGCTGTGGTGACGGACGATTCGGGACACATTGCGATGGAGTACGTGCCTGGAGGCAACCTCTCGCAGCGTGCCAGCGCAAAGAACCTGTTTCCCGTCGAAGATGCCATTCAGGTTGGCTTCAAATGCTGCGGCGCGCTGGACTACGCCTTCCGGCAGGGCGTCATACACCGGGACATCAAGCCGGCGAATATCATGGTGGTCAAGGATACGGAAATAAAAATCACGGACTTTGGCGCCGCTTACCTGCGGAAGAACGCAGCAACCGAGATCGTAAATATCGGAACGCCGGCTTACATGTGCCCGGAACAAATCAATGGGGGGCCGCTGACGCACCACAGCGACATGTTCTCGTGGGCGGTGGTTTTGTATGAATTGCTTACGGGGCAACGGCCGTTCATAGCGCAAAGCATTGATGCGCTGGTCCACAAGATCATGCACGAGGATCCATTGCCCCCGAGCCGCGTGCGGCCGTCGCTTCCGTCCGAACTGGACCGTATATTGCTCACGGCTCTGAAAAAAAACCCGGCAGAGCGTTTTCCGACGTGGGCCGAGTTCGCTCTCGAACTGGCGAAGGTGGGAGGCCTGAATTTCCCCCGGCAGTCCATCAGCGACAGCGAGAAATATGCGGCGCTCAGACGCGTCGAGATGCTGGAAAAGCTCAACGACGGCCAGATCTGGGAATTGGTCCACGCCGGCCGCTGGATGCGTCTGCCGGCGCACCGGGTGATCGTCAGGGAAAACGCTCCCGGCCACAACCTGCTTTTCCTGGCGCAAGGCCAAGCCAAAGCCACAAAGCAAGGGCATCTGCTCAATCTGATCGATGCGGGCGAATGTTTCGGCGAGATGAATTACATCCGCGAGGGCGACACCACGCGACAAGCGACAGTCGAGTCTTTAACCGAAGTGGTTTTCGCCGGATTCGAGAACGCCGCGTTAGAGCGGATGAGCCCTGCCTGCCAGCTTCACTTTACGCGGGCGCTGGTGCGCAATCTTGTGGAACGCCTGGAATTTGCCAATCTCAGGATTTCTCGAACGACCGGTTAGAAGGCGGAAATACCGGTCTGGGCCCGCCCCAGTATCAAGGCGTGGATGTCGTGCGTGCCTTCGAGAGTGTTGACGGTTTCGAGATTGAGCAGGTGGCGGATCACGTGATACTCGTCGGAGATGCCGTTGCCGCCCAGCATGTCGCGCGCCACCCGCGCGATTTCCAGCGCCTTGCCGGTCGAGTTGCGTTTGAGCAGCGACACCATTTCCGGCGTCGCCTTGCCCTGCTCCCTCAGGCGGCTGACGTGCAGGCAGGCCAGCAGGCCGATGGCGATTTCAGTCTGCATGTCGGCGAGTTTTTTCTGGATCAGCTGGTTCGCGGCCAGCGGTCGGCCGAACTGCTTGCGGTCGATCACATACTGGCGCGCGGTATGCCAGCAGGCTTCGGCCGCGCCCAGCGCCCCCCAGCAAATGCCGAAGCGGGCGTTGTTGAGGCAGCCGAACGGGCCCTTGAGCCCAGACGCATTGGGCAGCAGGTTCTCTTCCGGCACGAACACCTGGTCCATGACGATTTCGCCGGTCGGGCTCGCGCGCACCGAGAACTTGCCTTCGATCTTGCGCGTGGAAAGTCCCTTCATGCCGCGCTCGAGGATAAAGCCGCGGATCGCACCGCCCTCGTCCTTCGCCCACACCACCATGATGTCGGCGATCGGCGCGTGGGTGATCCACAGCTTGCTGCCGGTGAGCACGTAGCCGCCCTCGGCTTTTTTTGCGCGTGATTTCATGCCGCCGGGATCGGAACCGTGGTCGGGCTCGGTCAGCCCGAAGCAGCCGAGCAGCTCGCCTGCGGCCATTTGCGGCAGGTACTTCTGCCGCTGCGCTTCCGAGCCGTAGGCATAGATCGGCGTCATCGACAGCGTGGTCTGCACGCTGCACGCCGAGCGGAATGCGGTGTCGACGCGCTCCAGTTCGCGCATGACCAGGCCATAAGCCACGTAGCCGATGCCGGCGCAACCGTAACCTTCGAGCGGCGCGCCGAGGAAACCCAGCTCGCCCATCTCGCGCATCACCACCGGATCGAATGTCTCGTTGCGGTTCCAGTCGCGGATGCGCGGCGCGAGCTTTTCCTGGGCATACTGGCGCGCCGTGTCGCGGATCAGACGCTCGTCCGCGGTGAGTTGCTGCTCGAGCAGCAGCGGATCGTCCCACTGGAACTGCCCGCCGGTCAGCGTGACGGACGATGTGTCTTGCATCTTCCCGCTTTTAAACCCGTTCCAAAATCGCCGCCATCCCCTGCCCGCCGCCTATGCACAAGCTGACCAGCGCGTAGCGCCCGCCGCTGCGTTGCAGCTGCCGCGCCGCGGTCAGTGCCAGCCGAGCGCCGGAAGCGCCGAGCGGATGGCCGAGGGCGATCGCCCCACCGTTGGGATTGACGCGGCTGTCGTCGAACGCCACGTCCAGTCCTTTCAGGCAGGACAACACCTGCGTAGCGAACGCCTCGTTGATCTCGATCACGTCCATGTCCTTGATGGTGAGCCCCGCGCGCGCCAGCGCTTTTTTCGATGCGGCGACGGGGCCTATGCCCATGATCTGCGGCGGCACGCCGGCGGCGGCGCTCGCGATCACGCGCGCGATGGGTTTCACGCCGGCCTTGGCGCCCGCTTCCTTCGACGCCACCATCAGCGCCACCGCGCCGTCGGTGACGCCGGAAGCGTTGCCGGCCGTCGTGACGCCGCCTTCGTACAGCGACTTCATCTTGGCCAGCGCTGCCATATCGACCGTGGGACGCGGATGCTCGTCGTCGGCGACCGGCGGCACCGGCCCCTTGCGGGTAGGCGGCAACTCGACCGGGGAAATCTCGCCGGCGAAAAAGCCCTCGCCTTTGGCAATCGCATATTTCTGCTGCGAGGCCAGCGCGAACGTGTCGGCTTCCTCGCGCCTGATGCCGTACTCGCGCGCCAGCCTGTCGGCGGTCTGCGGCATCTGATCGTCGCCGAACTGTTTGACCAGCTTGGGATTGGAGAAGCGCGGCCCGATGGTGCTGTCATAGAGCTTCACATCGCGGCCGAACGCCGATTCCGAACGGCTCATGACCAGCGGCGAGCGGCTCATGCTCTCTACCCCGCCCACCAGGAACACATCGCCCTCGCCGGCCGTAATCGCATGCGCGGCATGTACCAGCGCACCCAGCCCGCTCGCGCAATTGCGCTGCAGCACCGTGCCCGGCACCTCGATCGGCAGCCCGGCGAGCAGGCCGGCATGGCGCGCGACGCAGCGGCTGTCTTCGCCCGACTGGTTGGCGCAGCCGACGATGATGTCTTCGATCTGCTCCGGTTTGAAAGCGGATTGCTTCATCAGATTTTTGATCACGTCCGCGAGCAGGTCGTCGGGGCGCACCTTGGCCAGCACGCCGGCGTGGCGGCCGAACGGGGTGCGCAGTCCTTCGTAGAGATAAGCGTTAAGCATGGCAGTTTCCTTTCTAGTGGACTGTAACAGTCATTTCGATAGCAATGTAGGGCGGCATTCCCATG
>CAYIRZ010000007.1:0-23673 GCA_964365845.1 uncultured Streptomycetaceae bacterium | reverse complement strand
AATGAGGGCCCGAAGGAACATCTGATTAAGTCGTCCTCGCGAAGGCGGGGATCCAGTAACTATCTGAACATCCTGGATTCCCGCCTTCGCGGGAATGACAAAACCATACCTATCCAGAGCGTCCCTAATGGATACATTTCATTTATTCATGAGAATCGCTGAACAGCGCAGACCAGACCGGGAATCTCGGCGATGCTCGCACTCACCCTGTTCACGTCGATGCTGACGTTCGGCAGCGGGCGCACAAACGTCCTGCAAGGGACGGTGCACCGCGGTCTCTTCCTTGCCTACATCCTGTTGATCTTCATTCCCTGAAAACCGCCCGCGCAAGATCTCGCGCCCCATTTTCATTGAAAGCCGGCGCGCGCCGGCGTCAGCCGCCGCAAATGAACGGCAACGCCTCCCCAATCGACATCGTCAGCACCGCATCGGCCATGTCGTCGAACGCCGTGGGCTGCGCATTCATGATGACGATGCGCGCGCCGGCGTCCTTTGCCAGCGGCACCGCGCCCGCCACCGGGTAGACCTGCAGCGTCGATCCCACCGCGAGCAGCAGGTCTGCCTCCCGCGCCGAGCGCATCGCCCCCTCGATCACTTCGGGAATCAGCGCCTGGCCGAAGGAAATCGTGTCGCTCTTGAGGATGCCGCCGCATTCCTCGCACGGCGGGTCGTCTTCGCCCGCGCGCACGCGTGCCAGCACGTCTTGCATCGCCCCGCGCCAGCCGCAGGAAAGACACATCGCCCGGTGCACGTTGCCGTGCACCTCGAACACGCGCCCGGGCGAGTTGCCGGCGCGCAAATGCAGCCCGTCGATGTTCTGCGTGATCAGTGCGTGCAGCTTGCCGCGGCGCTCGAGCGCGGCCAGCGCGCGGTGGCCGAGATTGGGTTGCGCCTTCCACGCCGGATGATCGAGCCGGCTCCGCCAGGACAGCCTGCGTATCTCCGGATCGGAAATGTAGTAGCGGATGTCGGAGAGCTTCTCCGCCTTGGGATCGCGCGTCCACACGCCCTGCGGCCCGCGGAAATCCGGGATGCCGGAGTCGGTGGAAATGCCCGCGCCGGTGAGCGCGACGATGCGCTCGGCCGAGTCGATCCAGTTGCGCACGCTGTCGAGGACGGTTGCCGGAGTCATTTAGAGCCCGTAACAAAACAAATTAGCCACAGAGATCACAGAGAATTCTTTTTAATACCTTCTTTTTAACACCCGCTCGACGGGTGCGCTTGACGGGTACACAGAGGAAAAACAGATAACGAGACATGTTTCTTATCCGGTTGTTTTAAATAAGTTTTTTATTCTCTCTGTGATCTCTGTGATCTCTGTGGCTTCATCTGTCTTGGTCTTTTTGAAATGCGCTCTTATGGTTTTTTGCCAACTTCCGCCACGATTTCGTCGAATCGCTCGTAGAGCCGTGAATAGTCGGTATCGGTCATGCCATGCTTGATCGCCACGTCGAGGAAGTCGCGGGTGGCTGTGCCCAGCGGCACTTTCGCGTCGAGCGCGCCGGCCAAGCCGACCGCCATTGATAGATCCTTGCGCAGATTGTAGACGCGCGAACGGGCATCCCACTTGCCCGACAGAATATGTTTGGGGAAGCGGACTTCGCTGGCGTAGCTGCGGGCGTTCGCCACGTTGAAGACAGCGATCATGTCGGCAAGGTTGATGCCGGCAGCTTCGGCCATGCGGCCGCCCTCGCAGGTCGCCAGAAAGATCGTGTGGCAGACCATGTTGTGGATGAGCTTCAGGGTATGGCCGGCGCCGCTCGCGCCAAGGTAGAACGTCCGATCGGCAATCGGGTCGAGCAGGGTGCGCGTGCGCTCGAAAGCCGCCTTGTCGCCGCCGATCATCAGCGTCAGCGTTCCGGCATCGGCACCCGTGGCGCCGCCGCTCATGCCGGCATCGAGATAGGCGATGCCGTGGGCCGCCGCGCGCGCGGCGAGTTCCTTGGTTGCAACCGGATCCGAGGTTGTAAAGTCGTAGACGACGAGCCCTTCGGCTGCCCGCGCCAGAACGCCATCCTTGCCTTCAAAGCACGACGCGATCTCCGGCGTTGCCGGAACGACGAAGATCATTGCGGTGCAGGCCGCCGCCATTTCACCCGGGGGCGCAATCTCGACGCCGGCTTTTGCGCTGAATGCAGCGCGGGCCGCGGGAGCAACATCCCACACCATGAGCGGTATGCCTGCTTTTTGAAAATTGCGGGCAATGCCGCCGCCCATATTACCCAGTCCGACAACGCCCACTTTCTTTTCAGTCACGATTACACCCCTATAAAAAATCTAAGGAAAATCAATCCAGTTCTTCTCTCGCGTCCCGCCGGTCGCAGTGCTCCCGGGCGGCGTGGTGAGCCGACAGGCATTGCGCCCGGCGACATTTTGCGCCCACGCTCGCACGATGGCCAATGCCCTTTTCTTTTCAGCAACTTGCACGCGCCGCCGGCGTGACACGCGGAATTGGACGGCGTTCCGGCCTCTGTTCTGCTCAAGAAATGGGCAGCGGCTGTCGATAATGGAAGTAAGAGTCAGCGCGCATTCGCCCGCTGGATTCAAAAGGAGGTTGCCGTCATGCAGCAACTTGCTTTGCCCCTGCGCTTCGATCCGAGTGCGGATACCGCGCTGCGGCGCGCGTGGATCGCGAGCCGCGTCCGCCTGCCCTTTTACGTCGCGATCAACACGCCGGCCATTGCGATCTGCTTGCGCCACATAGCCGAGACCGAAATGCGGAAGCGGCTGCGCGAGTGATCGGTTACGCCTTACGCCTCACTCCTTACGCATTACGCCTCACGCCTCATTCACTCCGGCCCCACGAAACCGATGTACGCGCCGCAGGCGTCGGCGGGCGTTGCGAGCATTGCCTGCTCGCCGGTGTTGCGCACGCCGCGCGCGAGCGGCGGCATGCCGTGCTCCTGCATCCAGCGGGCGGCGGCGCCCATGCTGGTGGTGCGGTACAACGCCTGGAACGGACCTGGACCGCGGCGCTCCAGCGCATCGGCAGCCGGCCCGGGACCGTAGGGCTGGGCGATGCCGAGGCCAGTAGGGCCCAACTGGAACACCGCCATGTTCGACATGATCACCGTGCCCTGCTGGATTGACGGCTGGGGCACGCCGAGCACATTGGCGTACATCGCTGCGGCAGTCTCGACATCCGGAGTGACTATGTACGCGCGCTCGAGGGTGTACACGCCGTTGGGGTGAGTGCCGGCGACCGGCACCTGCTTGCGGCGCTCTTCAATCGGCGTGAGGTGCTGGATGAAGAAAATCGGCAGCGGGTTCTTGGGGCCGGACACCGCGGTTTTCCACCGTAACTCCTGCCCGGCCGGGGTGCGCCGGCCGCCTTCGATCGCATCGCTCACGTCGACGCCGCGTTTGCGCATGGCGGCCATGTCCGCCGCCAGGTCGTCGCTTTGCAGAACGATGTAGCGTATGCCGCCGCCTGCCGCGATGAAGTCCGCCAGACCGGCGCCCGGGTTCCGGGGCCCGCTCGCCGCTAGCTGCTCGGCCTGATCGCGGATCGCCAGCAACTCGACGTAGTCATCCTGGAGGAATGCGATGGCATTGTGGGTGCCCTTGCCGGGATGCGTGCCGCCCGGATAGATGCTGAAGCCCAACTTTTCGTACTGCTCGATGCCGCGCGGCAGGTCGGGCACGCAGATCATCACGTGGTCGATACGGGTAAACATGGCCGGCTCCGAAGGGATGTGCTGAGTATAACCTTTCAGGAAGCGGTGAGCCGTGAGCGGTAAGCCGTGAGCAGTGAGCAGGCCGTAGGGCGGGAATCCCTTCCCGCCGCGAAGCTACACACTATTTGGCGGCGTTCTCGGTAAACATGATTTCGTCATTCCCGCGAAGGCGGGTATCCCCTTCCCCCGCTTGCGGGGGGAGAGCCTGCGCAGCACGCGAGGGGGCCTTAGGATGGGGGCTGCACTAACAGCTTAATGGGTCCCCGCCTGCGCGGGGGCGACTTAATCTAGTCAGGGCCTCCAGAACAACTGGTAGAGCGTGAGCAGAATCTCGACCACGATCAGGATCACGATGTAGAGTTCCAGCCGCAGCGAGTGCCGGCTCTGCTGGAGCTGCAGCAGGGTCTGCGCGGTATGCGAGATGAGATTGAGCTTGCGGCCGAGCGAGGCGTGGCGCTCCTTGATTTCGTACTCGTCCTCGAGCCGGATGAACAGCCCTTCCAGGTCCGGCCTTTCCCACAGCAGTTCCGGTTTCTCGCCAAGCTCGATGCGTCCCACCATGAGGTGTTCGGAGAGCAGCATGGTGCCGATGTGCTTGAGCAGGTCCTTGGCTCGCGCGCCGATGCTGCCGGTCTGTTGCAGTTCCGAGGCCAGCGGCTCGATGCGCTCGAAGCTCGCCGCAATGCGTGCTTCGTACCAGGCCAGCATCACGCTCTTGGACAGAATGTCGGCAATGACCTGCATGCGCGCGACGCTGCCATCGGCAATGAGCAGCGTTTTCTCGCCCATGCCTTCACGCACGCCGGGATCAATATGCACGTCTATGAATTCCGTCTCGGGCGTCGCGTAGGGGCCGCCGACAAAGGGCTTGAGCTGCTCGAGGAAGGCGACTTCCTCCGGTCCGGTGACATCGAACAGTACCGCAACCCCGTGGCGGAACAGGACCGCGGCCCCGCCGCCGCGCACGGCGATAGCGAGCGGGTTGGACGCGAGCTGATCCACGGCCCGCCAGGCGTTCAGATCGATCCGGTCACCGAGCAGCACGGCGCGGACCCTGAAGGTCTGCCGGATCTGGATTTCTTTGAGTATATCCATGTCGTTTTATTTTCTGCGATTCCAGCGCGGCAACGCGCTGCGCAGCATCGCAACTGGTATTTTATGCCCGGTTCCGGAACCCATCACCCGAAAAACATTAACTCGTTGATTTTATTTAAAATTTTGTTATTCGCCCAGGCCGGCAATACCGGCGATTTCAAGCCCCGGCTCACGAGCCGGGGCGCGCCTGGGTTCGGGCGGATGCGAGGCTTGCACGGTGCTCTCAATCTGAGTACACTTGTTCTCATTATGAGAACAGCTACATCCGTCCCCCTGGTGGAAACGCTCCTCGGCCGCGGCAGGGCGGCGCTGCTCGCCCTGCTTCTCGCGCACGCGGACGAGTGGTTTCATCTCCGCCAGATCGCGAGGGAGACGAAAACGAGCGCCGGGACCACGCATCGGGAACTCCAGGTGCTGGTCGATCTGGGGCTGCTCCTGCGCGAGTCGGGGAAAACCGCCGTGCGTTACAAGGCAAACATCGCACACCCCATCTTCCCGGAGCTCAAAAGTCTGCTGGCGAAAACCGCCGGAGCATCCGAACTGCTGCGTGCCGGTATCGCCAAACTCGGGAGCGCAGTCGAGTTGGCGTTCATCTATGGTTCGATCGCACGGGGGGAAGAGCGGGCCGGCAGCGATATCGACCTCATGGTGATCGGGTCCGCCTCGCTTGCAGACGTGCTCAAGACGCTGCGCCCGGCGGTCGAAGCGCTTCGCCGCGAAGTCAATCCCGTGGTTTATTCCCGTACGGAATTCACCCGAAAAGCGGAAGAAGGGCACTCTTTCATCGAACGCGTGCTGCAGGAACCCAAGATTTTCCTGAAAGGAGATGCGCGTGAGCTTGGACAACCTGGTCAAGATCGGAAAGCTGCATCGCCACGACGCCCGCCGCGACGAGATCCAGCGACTGCTGCGCGGCCTCGACCGAAGCCTCGCGGACGCTCAAGTCGAAGGACTCAGCAATGAAGGGTGCCTTGCTTCGGCCTATGACGCGCTCTTGCGGCTGGCAACCGTCGCGTTGCGCGCGTCCGGCTATCGGACGAACCCGGAGCAGCCCGGACATCACGCAATCACCCTGCAATCGCTTCTATTGACTCTCGGCGTCGAACGCGAGCTGGCGGTTCAATTGAGCGCATGGGAATTGCGCAATACAAGACCGTCTTCGTTCCCCGCGAACGCCAGCCCCAATGCAATCGGTCCCGATATTCCTCAATCGACGCGCGCGCCGGACGCCCTGATCACCTTGCCCCACTTGGTTATTTCCGACTGGACGAACGCGGCGAATTCGCCCGGCGTGGTGGGCGTGAACTTCGCGCCTTCATTGGCGAGCCGCGACTGCACTTCCGGCAGCCGCATGATGCGCATGATTTCGGCGTTGAGCCGGGCGACGATGTCCGCGGGCGTGCCCGCCGGAGCGAACACGCCGATCCAGTTGGTCACCTCGAATCCGGGAAGGGTTTCGGCCATGGCGGGAACATCGGGGGCCGCCGGCGAACGCTGCGCGCCGGTCACCGCCAATGCGCGCAGCCTGCCCGCTTTCACCTGTGGCAGCACGGTCGGCATGGTCGCGAACAGCATCGAAGTCTGTCCGCCGAGGAGATCGGTGATCGCCGGCACGTTGCCCTTGTAGGGAATGGGCACGATGTCGACTTTCGCCATCGACTTGAACAGCTCTCCGGCGAGATGGCTCGCGGTGCCGTTGCCGGCGGTGGCGTAAGCGAGTTGACCGGGCCGCGCGCGCGCCAGCGCGATCAGTTCCTTGACCGTCTTGGCCGGTACCGAAGGGTGCAGCACCAGCAGGCCGTCGGCTTTGATCACCAGCGCGACCGGAGCGAAGTCCCGGACCGGGTCGAAGGGCAGCCTGGAAAACAAACTCACGTTCACCGAGTGCGTGCCGATGCTGCCCATGATAAGGGTATAGCCGTCGGGCGGCGACCTGGCGACGATTTCCGCGCCGATGTTGCCGCCCGCACCGGCGCGGTTCTCGACGACGACGGGTTGGTTCCATGCGTCGTTGAGCTTTTGCCCGATCACGCGCGCCATGACGTCGGCGATGCCGCCGGCCGGGAACGGCACGACGAAACGAATCGGCTTGCTGGGATATGGTTGTGCATCGGCGGCCGGCAGCGCGGCAAACGAAGCCGCCAGCCAGACACCGGTCAGTAATGTTCTCATGACGGTTTTCCCTTCGCTAAGAGCGCGTAACAAAATGAACCGATACCCGGCGCGACAGATACGCTTTTGTAGCGCAGGCGCCTCGCCTGCAAGCAGAGGACGGAGCAGGCGAGGCGCCTGCGCTACTCTCATTTTGTTACGCTTTCTAATAGAGCCAGGCACGGCCGGTTCTTTGAAGTATACGCCCGGCCGGTATTACAGATTGAGCGTGCGATGGGGACAAACCACATAAAATATCGATATAAAATCTTCAGGCGGCCTTCTTCTTCCCCAGCGCCGCTTTCTTCCTGCGCATGAGCGGCTTCTTTCCCGCGGGCGGTTTCTTGCTCGCTGGAGGCTTCTTGCTTGCGGGCGGTTTCTTGCTTGCGGGAGGTTTCTTGCTTGCGGCAGCCGTCTTGACCCGCGAATCCGTTACCGTCGTCCCCATGATCTCGATGCCGAATATCCCGGCGAGCTTCGCATCGTCGAGCACCTTCCCGGCCGCGGGCCCTTTTTTCGAGAGCGGCAGGTCCGCGCCCGCGCGGGCGACGAGGTCCTTCGCGTCGACCCGTCGCAGCGTGAACAGTAGTTCGGGCTGTTCATCCAGGCGCACGCCTATGCCGTAGAACACCGCCGCGACATGCTTGCACATCGACGCCCAGTCCGGGCAACTGCAGTCGAATGTGATTTCCTTCGGCGATGGAAACAGCCCCGTTGCCGGACGGCAGATGCGCTCCATTACGCCCTTGGATAGTCGCCCTTGCAGAAGCTCGACCAGCGAGTCGATCGATCCCGCGCAGTCCCTGCCTATGGCCTGCCATTGCTTCTTCGGCACCGCCGCGATATTCACCGTGATCTTGTAAAGGTTGGATCCCATCACTTGCGCCGACACTTCGCCCGCGGTGATGTTGAGATCGATCACCGAACCGTTGCGCAAGTAGGCACGCCCGCGCGGCAGCCGGTTCTCGAAATCACTGTAGCGCTCCAGGTTGTCGCACCAGGATTTGCCCCAGAATGTTTTCGTAATGGCGCCGCGCTCGGCAGTCACGGGAGACAGCGCCCGGCCCTTTTTCTTGAGCCGTGCCGCGATGCCTTCGGCTTTCTTGCAGCGTTGCGAGACTGAAACGTAAGGTTTCCATCCAAAAAACATGCGTGATCCTCCGGGTAACTTCGGGTGAATTATGCTTCCGGTCGGGCCGTGTGTATGTCGAGCGCAACCAGGTCAAGCAGTTCCTTGTCGCTCATTTCCGTCAGCAGCAGTTCCGCGCCGCCCTCCAGCACGTCGCGCACGAGTTGTTGTTTTGATTCAATCAACTGGTCAATTTTATCTTCGATGGTTCCCCGGCACACGAACTTGTGCACCAGCACGTTCTTCGTCTGGCCAATGCGAAAGGCTCGATCGGTGGCCTGGTTCTCAACCGCCGGGTTCCACCAGCGGTCAAAGTGCACCACGTGCGCTGCCGCGGTCAGGTTGAGTCCGGCGCCGCCGGCCTTGAGCGAGAGCACGAAGAACGGCGCCAGTTCGTCCTCCTGGAACCGCCGCACCAGTTCGCGGCGCTTGGCGACCGGGGTGCCGCCGTGCAACACCAGTCCCTCGCGGCCGAACACGGAACCGAGAAACGCGGCAATCGGCCCGGTTGCTTCGCGAAACTGCGTGAACACCAACACCTTCTCCTGTTTAGCCGCGATCACCTCGGTGATTTCGCGCAGGCGAGCGAATTTGCCGCTGTCCGCCTCGGCCCAGGCGGCATCGCCCAGCCATTGCGAAGGATGATTGCAGATCTGCTTGAAGCGCATCAGGAACGACAGCACAACGCCCTTGCGCCCAATGCCTTCCTTGGCAGCTTCGAGTTCCGCCGCCAGATCCTTCACCGTGTGCTGATACAGAGCCGCCTGGGCGGGGCTGAGGTGGCAGTAGGCCTTCAGTTCGATCTTGTCCGGCAGGTCGTCGATGACCGATTTGTCGGTCTTTAGGCGCCGCAGAATATAGGGGCGGACCAGCTCGCGCAGCGGACCGTAGTGCTCGGCGTTCGCCAGACGCCGGGCGAACGTGGTGAAGGCCTTGTCCGAACCGAGCAGACCGGGGTGGGTGAAATCGAAAATCGACCACAGGTCCGACAGCCGGTTCTCCACCGGCGTACCGGTGAGCGCGATACGCGAGCGCGCGTCGAGCTTTTTCGCCAGACGTGTCTGCTTCGCGCCGGGATTCTTGATCGCCTGCGCTTCGTCCAACACCGCCAGGCGCCACGGCAGGGTTTCGAGCCAGGGCAACCGCAATAGCGACCCGTAGCTGGTGATGACCAGGTCCACGTTCGCGAGCCGCTCCCGATCAAGCGCGCGCAATTCGGCCGCGGGCATCGCCGAGGGGTGCGCGATCAGCGCGTTGAGGCTCGGCGCGAAGCGTGCGATCTCCGCCGCCCAGTTCGCAAGCAGCGAGGCCGGCGCGACCAGCAGGCTGGTGTGCCCCGAAGGAAATACCCTTGCGGTACGCCCCGAAGGAATTACCTTGG
Organism: uncultured Streptomycetaceae bacterium; assembly: GCA_964365845.1. Taxonomy (GTDB): domain Bacteria; phylum Pseudomonadota; class Gammaproteobacteria; order Burkholderiales; family SG8-41; genus CAKKQX01. The sequence goes on along the minus strand of CAYIRZ010000007.1, from coordinate 14,240 downwards.
TAGTACGCGGCCTGCCACTATCCTCCCGTTTCAGCACCAGCAGCAGCGACAGCACCTGGATCGTCTTGCCCAGACCCATGTCGTCGGCAAGGCAGGCGCCGAGTCCGAGCCGGTACAGCAGGTACAGCCAGCGTACGCCTGCCTGCTGGTACGGCCGCAGCGTTCCCTTGAGTTCCGCGCCTGGTTCCACATGCGCCAGTCCTTCCGGCCTGCGCAGTCCTTTCAGCGTCTCGGCGAGCCAGGGTCCGGCGACGACGCGTGACCAGTCGGTGTCGGCGGCGGCATCTACCGTAACAGCGGCGCCGGCGACTAAACGCATCGCTTCGGCGAAGCCAAGGCCACCCTCGGCGGCGGCCTGCTCGATGGCATGAAAGCGATCGAACATGCGATTCAGTTTTTCGCGATCGACCTCGACCCAGTGCCCGCGCAGGAACTGCAATCCATTGGAGCCGGCGAGCAATTTTTTAATCTCGGCCGCGGTGAGGCACTCGCCGTCGAGCGTGAGTTCCATGCTGAAATCGAGCAGCGCATCCTTACCCAGCAGCGACGGCGCCTTGCCGCCCACGGTCGCCCTGACTTGCGGGCGAAGTGGCTGGCCTGAGCGCCACGCGCCCGGCGCACGCACCACGATGCCGGCCGCTTCGAGGCGCGGTACATCGGTGAGGAATTGGTAAGCCTCGGCAGGTGTCCAGCGCAGCGGATGAAAGATCTCGCCTGCGTCGACCATCACGCGCAACCAAGCGCAGTGTTCCGCCGCGCGCTGCACCGGCATCAATAGCGAGAGTAGCCGCGCCTGATTTTTTCCACCCGAGTATTCGCGCAGCGCCTGACCGAGCTGCAGGTGCTGCGCCTTGGCTTGCGCCGACAGACGCGTCGTGTAAGTGGCGATAAAAGCGAAGGGCGCTTCTTCGTCCCCGCGGTTCTCGGCAAGATTGAAATGCACCCGGCCGACCAGATTCCAGGCCGGATGGCGACGTTTGAGGAAGTCTTGCAGCGACTGCTTGGATTGTGTCAACTCGACACGGAACGCCGCGTCGAGTTCTTGCCATAGCGTACGCAGCACCGGCGCCGTCAGATACTCCACGCCCGTCATCGGCGGCGCGTCCGCGGCGAGCGCTTCAAGCTCCTCCGGCGGCGGAGCGGCTATGTGTGCATCGCGCGCGGCGTCGCCGCTTTCGGCCGGCTCCGGCGCAGCGCACACCGCCGTGACGTAGCGCGCGCCGAAATCGCGCCAGTAGCCCAACGCCGGGGGCAGCGCCACCCCCACCTCGCCCGCACCGAGCTGCAACAGTCCGTGGCCCGCGCCGCGCGCGAACGATTGCGTCAGCCTGTGCTGCAACGCTTCCGCCAGCACCGGAGCGTCCTCGTCCGGCGCAAGAAGCAGGTGGCCATGCGGAGTGAGAATCGGAACGAGGAGGCTGGCCGTCATCCCGGCAATTTTACTCGTCCTGTCGGCTCCGGTGACTGCTGGCCCAGCTATGGCCCGTTTAATTCCCTCTACCCATTGTTATTGCGCCGGCCTACTTCCGCCCGTACGCGCCATCGTGATCGAAGTGCAGCGCCAGGAAGCGGACGAAATCGTCTTCGCGCGAAACGACGGCGCGGAACCGGCGGGACACGCGGATCGTGAAACGGCCCTTCATCGACTTCAGTTCCTCCCATTTCAGCCCATGGTCGGCGTAGACCTGGGGCCAAGTCAGGCCCGCGAGCTTGCGGAAAGTCTTGACGACTTGCCGCAACTCGTCGGCGTCCAGAGCGAATAGCTGCGACTGGAACTCGGGGAAATTCAAATCGAGGCGGACGCGCCCGGTCACGCGCGCTTGCCTGCTTTCTTGATGAGCTTGGCTAGGTCCGTTGCAGCGGGTGGCGTGCGTTTCGCCCATTCATCGGCGCGCCGCAACTGCGCGCGCATCGCCGGCTCGTGCACCCAGGCCTCCGCGTCGGGCACGACTTTCATCGGGCGCAGCAGAACCGCTCCGCCCTCCATGTGCTCGACCTGAAAATATTTGCCCGCGTATTTCTTGCCGAGCGAAAGCTGTCCGCTGCTGCCGACCATTTTGAGCATGCTGGCTCCGATCTCGTACATTTCCGATTTCATGCGGCATGATAGCATGAAAACGCAGGAAACCAAAGCCTGCATGCGCCGACCCCCCCCCGGCACGTTCCGCATATCCCCCCCGGGTCGGACCTCGCTATGTCCCGATAACTCAGACGTGATTCGGCAGAAAATAGCGGTTGGCGAGCGTGGATTCGAAGGCGGCGCGCAATCAACCACGCAAACGAAAATGCGATGCTTCTCTTCGGCTCTAAGTGTCCCCCGAAGGCGATCTTCGAGTTCTTCCGCGCTACGGGGCTTCTTACCGTCAGGAGGTGACCGCATTTTTTTGCCGCCAAACTAGAAAACCAGTTAGATCCCGTACCTGTCCGTCCCTGGGTCACGAACATACCGGGCGATCTATTCCAAGCACCAAAGCGAAGCAAATCTGGCTCGCGGCTTGTATTAGCGTACGTCAATACAAGATCGTTTTCGCCTAGCCTCACCGCAGCTCGCAACACCTCTCGTTACTTCTTCAGCTTCGCAAACGCCAGCGCCATCGCGCCGCCGGGCTGCGGCTCGCGCGCAGGGGCGCGCCCGGGTTCGGGCTTCCTGTCACGCGGGCCGCGCGCCACACTGGCATTTAAATTCTCCCTTACACCACCCAAGCGCGACGAGACGCCGGGCACGTCATCCAAGCGCATGGTGAGCGCGATGCGCTGACGCTTCACGTCGACTTCCAGCACCTTGACCTTGACGATCTGGCCGGGCTTGACGACGTCGTGCGGGTCCTTGACGAATTGGTTCGCCAGCGCGGACACATGCACGAGACCATCCTGGTGCACGCCGATGTCGACGAAGGCGCCAAAGGCGGCGACGTTGGTCACCACGCCTTCGAGAATCATGTCGGGCCGCAGGTCGGAAAGGGATTCGATGCCGTCCTGGAACGTCGCCGTTTTGAACTCAGGGCGTGGATCGCGGCCGGGTTTTTCCAGCTCGGCGAGGATGTCGCGCACCGTCGGCACGCCGAATTTGTCATCGGTAAATTCGGCGGCCGACAGCCCCTTCAGCGCCGCTGGCTGGCCCATCACTTCGCCTATGCCTTTGCTGATGCGCGCCAGGATGCGCTCAACCACCGGATAGGCTTCGGGGTGGACCGAGGAGCGGTCGAGCGGATTTTCGCCGTTGTTGATGCGCAGGAAACCCGCGGCCTGTTCGAAGGTCTTGTCGCCCAAGCGCGGCACCTTGCGTATCGTTTTGCGATTCGGGAACGGGCCGTTGGCATCGCGGTACTCGACGATGTTCTTCGCCAGCACGCCGTTTAAGCCCGACACCCGCGCCAGCAGCGGCGCCGACGCCGTATTGACGTCCACGCCCACCGCGTTGACGCAGTCCTCGACGGTCGCATCGAGCGAGCGCGCCAGTGCGCGCTGGTTCACGTCGTGCTGGTACTGGCCGACGCCGATCGCCTTGGGATCGATTTTCACCAGCTCGGCCAGCGGATCCTGCAGGCGGCGCGCGATGGACACGGCGCCGCGCAGGCTCACGTCGAGCTCGGGAAACTCGGCGGCGGCGAAGGCCGATGCCGAATAGACCGAGGCGCCGGCTTCGCTAACTACAATCTTGGTCAGCTTCTGTTCCGGCTTCTTCGCCGCGACCAGCTTGATCAGCTCGGCGGCGAGCTTGTCGGTCTCGCGGCTGGCAGTGCCATTGCCTATGGATATCAGCTCGACCCCATGCTGTACCACCATCCGTGCCAGCGTCGCCAGCGAGCCCTGCCAGTCATTACGCGGCTGGTGCGGGTAGATGGTGGCCGTCTCCAGCAGCTTGCCGGTGGCATCGACCACCGCCACCTTGCAGCCGGTGCGGATGCCGGGGTCGAGGCCGAGCACGGCCTTGGGACCGGCGGGCGCCGCGAGCAGCAGTTCGTGCAGATTGCGGCCGAAGATCCTGATCGCCTCGGCTTCCGCCGTTTCGCGCAACTGCATCAGCAGTTCAGTGCTGATATGCAGCGACGCCTTGACGCGCCAGGTCCAGCGGCAGACGTCGGCCAGCCACAGGTCGGCAGAGCGGCCCCGGCCTTCGATGCCGAAATGCGCGGCGATCATCGCCACACACGGATGCGGCACGGCGGCCTCGAGTTCCTCGCCCAGACCGAGATTGAGCGTGAGCACGCCCAGGCTGCGGCCGCGGAACAGCGCGAGCGCGCGATGCGACGGGATGGTGCGGATGGTTTCGGAATAGGCATAGTAATCTCGGAATTTTTCTTCCTCGGCGGTTTCCTTGCCTGCGATCACGGTGGAGGTGACGATGCCCTGCTCCCACATCCGGGCGCGCAGCTTCGCCAGCAACCCGGCGGTCTCGGCAAAGCGCTCGCAAAGAATGTCGCGCGCGCCGTCGAGCGCGGCTTTGGCGTCGGGCACGTTGATAGCTTCGGCGCCGTCGGCGGCGGGTTTTACGATTACGTACTTCGCCGCTTCCTGCTGCGGGTCGAGCGTGGAATCGGCGAACAGCGCATCGGCCAGCGGCTCCAGCCCGGCCTCGCGCGCAATCTGCGCTTTGGTGCGGCGCCTGGGCTTGTACGGCAGGTAGATATCTTCCAGCATCTGCTTGGTGGTAGTGGCATCAATGGCAATGCGCAGCTCGTCAGTAAGTTTGCCCTGCTCCTCGATCGAGGCCAGGATCGCGGCGCGCCGTTCTTCCAGTTCGCGCAGATACAGCAGGCGTTCTTCCAGATTGCGCAACTGCGTGTCGTCGAGGTTGCTGGTGGCCTCCTTGCGGTAGCGCGCGATGAAAGGCACGGTCGCGCCTTCATCGAGCAGCGCGACGGCCGCGGCGACCTGCTGCGGCCCGGCGCCGAGTTCTTTGGCGATGAGTTGAACAATCTTGAGCTGAGCGGTTTCTGAAACGGTATAAACGGTATAGGCCATGGCGGAAGCGGTGTGTGAACGTGAAGCGTGTGTGTATGCGGCGGGAGTTTCCGGGAGCAGCGCATTTTGCCACAGGCTGCTGTGCAAGCGTATTTTACGCGCGCATATCAGGATTAATCGAGGTGCATTTCCCGGATGACCGACCGGAACTGGTCCATCTGCCGCCGCAGGATGGCGTTTTGTTCCGCCGGCGATGAACCGACCGGTTCCGCCGCAAGGTCGTTGAGCCGCTTCAGCGTGTCGGGATGACGCACCGCCGCCGCCGTTTCGCGCTGCAGCCGCTCGATGATGGCTTTCGGTGTTTTCCCCGGCGCGAACAGGCCGTTCCAGCCGTCGACTTCGAGCGCGGCAAAACCCAGTTCGCGCACGGTCGGAACGTTCGGCAGCGCCGCGATGCGCTTGGACGCAGTGGTTGCCAGCACCTTGAGCGTGCCGAGGCGGATTTCCCCGAGCGACGAAGAAAGCTGATCGCCGCCGAATTGCACGCGCCCGGCGAGCAGGTCCTGCTTCAGCGGCGCGGCGCCTTTGAAGGGGATGTGGGCCATGTCCACTTTTGCGTCGCGCTTGAAGGTCTCGCCTATGACATGCATGATCGATCCGGGCCCGGTCGAGCCGTAGTTGTAATTCAGGGTCTTGTTGGTTCGCAGCAGCGCGGCCAGATCACGCAGATCTTTTGCCGGCACGCCCGGATGTGCCGTGAGCACGAACGGCACGAACACCGCGATCGAGATTCCCGCGAAATCGGTCTCCACGTTGAATGGCGAGCGCTTGGCCAGCGCCAGCGCAACCGAAGACACCGGGAACGTGATGTTGTGCATCAGGATGGTGTGGCCGTCGGGGTTGGACTTCGCCACGATATCGGCGCCGATCGACCCGCCGGCGCCGCCGCGATTGTCCACGATCACCGGTTGCCCCATAGACTCGCTCATGCGCTGCGCCAACAGGCGCGCGATGAGGTCCGTGGTCCCGCCTGCCGGGAACGGCACGACTATTCTGATCGGCTTCGTGGGGTAGCTTTGCGCGGCGGCATCCTGTTGCAGGACGGGCGCCGTCGCGGCAATCGCAACGCAGACGGCGGCATTCAGAAGCTGTCTTTTCGTGAGCATGGCGTGACTCTCCCTTTTGGAATTCTGATTGAAATTCAGTATAGAGACATCTTCCGGCTTCCCCGGCCGGCCAAAAACAGTTACGGGCGGCGTCTAAGAATCTAAGATACCATTCTCCGGCAAGCCCTGCCTGTTGAATTTGATCTTCCGGAACTCCGTGGGCCATTGCCTGCCAAATATGCGATATGAAAACACCAAGCGGCGCGCGTTTCTTCTTTTCCCTCTTTGCCGGCATCATGGCGCTGGCTATAGCCTTGGGCGGCGTCCAGGCACAGGATTGGCGCACCGCGAGCCGCGAACCGGTGGGGCTTGAGCCCGATCCGGCGGTGGCGCCGGAAGCCATTATCCAGGTCTACGGCGCCCGCGCCTGGGGCTGGCGGGGTTATTTCGGCATCCACACCTGGATCGCGGTCAAGCCGGCCCAGGCCAAGGCTTACACGGTCTACGAGGTGATCGGGTGGCGTCTGCGCTCGAACGAGTCGGTGCTGGCGATCCATGAACGCGCACCCGATGGGCGCTGGTTCGGCAACGCGCCCGAGCTGCTGGCGGAAAAGCGCGGCGATGGCGCCGGCGCGCTGATCGCGCGCATCGACAAGGCCGCGCGCGAATATCCCTATACCGGGGAATACACCGCCTGGCCGGGGCCCAATTCCAACACCTTCACCGCCTGGGTCGCCCGTGCAGTCCCCGAGCTTGAACTCGACCTGCCGCCGACCGCGATCGGCAAGGACTATCTGCGCGACAAGGTGGTGGCATCGGCGCCGAGCGGCAGCGGTTTGCAGCTATCGCTGTTCGGATTGCTCGGCGTGCTGGCAAGCAGCGTCGAGGGCCTGGAGGTCAACGTGCTCGGCCTCACGTTCGGGGTCGATCCCTATCCCCTGGCGATCAAGCTGCCGCTGGTCGGGCGCCTGGGTTTAGCCGCGCAGAATGCCTATGCTGCGGGTGAAAGTACAGCCGGAAATCCGATGCCGCAGAAATAGGGACGGCCCGGCAATGCATGCCGTAGCATACCTGCTCCGGAGCCGGCTTTCGACGAATCGCCGCTGGCGGGGGAGCCGCGGCAGGACAAGCAAGTACTGTGTTGTGGCTTATGCGCGCGCCGCTGGCGGGAGCCGGTCGAGCGTTCGCGCAATTTCGGTAATCGCGTGGGCGACCGCCGATGCGGGAGCCATCTCGAGCAGCAGCCTGCGTTTGCGGACCGCCTGGACGACGGCCTGATCGGTCGGGATTTCGCCGAGAAAAGAGATTTTCACCTGCTCGCCGTTCGCCGCGTTCAGGAAGCGGTCGACGACCTGCTGCAACTGGTTCACCAGCGTGCGGCCTTCGCCGCGCCTGACGAGCTGGTTGACCACCATGTGCAGCGTAGTCCGGTGCTGCTGCGTGGCCAGCACCTTGATCGTGGCATAGGCGTCCGCCAACGCCGTGGGCTCGGGCGTCGTGACGACGAGGATCTCGTCGGCAAGCGAAGCGATATAAAGCACGATGTCGGCAATGCCGGCGCCGGTGTCGAGCAGCAGGTAATCGTAGCGCCCGCCGAGTTCGTTCAGCACCCGGCGCAACTGGTCGCCCAGCTCGCTGGTGAGCCGCGAGTATTCCATCAGTCCCGAACCGGCGGGCAGCACGGAAAACCCGCCCGGCGTCTGCAGGATCACGTCGTCGAGCGTGCCCGTGCCCATCAGCACTTCGTGCAGCGTCGCCTTGGGCGTGAGATTGAGCACGATGTCGAGATTGGCCAGGCCGAGATCGGCGTCCATCACCAGCACGCGGCGCCCGGCTTTCGCCAGCGCCGCAGCGAGGTTGGCCGCCACGAAGGTCTTGCCGACGCCGCCCTTGCCGCTGGTGACGGCCACGATGCGGGGGGAATGCATTGGTTTGCTCATGGCAGATTTTCCAGACGGGTAGCAAGCAGCATGGCTTTTTCCTCGGGAGAGATCGAAACCGCCGCCGACGGCGCAAACGCGGTGCGATTGCGCCCCTCCCGCTTGGCACGGTAGAGCTCGCTGTCGGCCATCTCGATGAGTTCGTTCGCCGTGGTCCGCTGCCACGGTGCTGCGCTGGCGCCGCCTATGCTCACGGTAATCTGCAGCACGGTCTGCGCGTCGAGCGTGATCGGGTTCTGTTCGACTTCCTCGCGCAGACGCTCGGCGGTCTTCATGGCGAAGGCAGGCCGGCTGTTCGGCAGCACCACGCCGAATTCCTCGCCGCCGTAGCGCGCGATGGTGTCCATCGGGCGCAAGCCCTGCGCAAGGAACTGGGCGACGGTTTGTAGCACTTTGTCCCCTATCATATGGCCGTGGGTGTCGTTGACGCTCTTGAAATTGTCGATGTCGATCATCAGCAGCGATGCGCATTCGCCGGTTCTGGCCACGCGGTCGAGTTCGCCTTCAAGAACAAAACGGAAATGCCGCAGGTTCACCAGGCCGGTGAGGCCGTCGCGCAGGGAAAGGTCGCACAGCGCATCGATGACGGTCTGCAGCAAGGCGCTGCCGCTCGATCCGCTCGCGAGCGGATCGGGATAGCCCGCCTGTCGCAGCAGACGCAGCGCCTCGTTCAGCCGGAGATCCGCCAGACTGTCCGGAATCGAAGAATCTAAAGTTTCCAATTAAACGTTATTCAGAAAAAGTGGGCGGTTTTGCTTTTAGCAGCCTGCCGGACCATCAAGGTCCGACAGGCTGCTAGCTCTCAATGCTTGCCGGAACGGCCGGCCTCCCACTGGGGCTCGTGTTTCCGGTATTGAATCCGGCCCGGCTGCCTGCCTCCGCTGCTGATAAGCTATTTCTTGAATAACGGCGCCGCGCGCAAAATCTTTAACTTGTATTCCCCGCGCTCTTGGCGCGAGGGCTAATTTCGGGGGTTTCCAAAGGGGGCGCAGTGATGTTTACGCAGCCCCCTTGGCCAAGGGCGGGGTCAATACCCCGTCCGCGAAGTCCTCTTTATTTACCGCGCGAAACGACCCCGGCTTACCATTCGCAAATGCGCCATCCGTGCGCTACCATGCACGCTCTCGATCCCATTCAGGAGGCTGAATCATGAGTGCGCACAACAAAGTCGCCGTCGTCACCGGCGCCGGCTCCGGTATCGGCAAGGCTTCGGCGCTCGCGCTGCTGCAGGACGGCTATCGCGTCGCGCTCGCAGGGCGCCGCCAGGAGCTGCTGGAGCAGACGGTCAGGGATGCGGGCGTGAACGGCAAGAACGCGCTTGCGGTTCCCACCGACGTCAGCAAGCCGGAATCGGTGAAGGGGCTGTTCGCAAAAACGCAGGAAGCGTTCGGCCGCATCGACGTGCTGTTCAACAATGCCGGGGTCAACGCGCCCGGCATTCTGTTCGAGGACCTCACCTACGAGAAATGGAAAGAGGTCGTCGACATCAATCTGACCGGCATGTTCCTGTGCGCGCAGGAAGCGTTCCGGCACATGAAAAGCCAGGAGCCGCGCGGCGGGCGCATCATCAACAACGGCTCGATTTCGGCGCATGCGCCGCGGCCCGATTCCGCGCCCTATACCGCCACCAAGCATGGCGTCACCGGACTCACCAAATGCATCTCGCTCGACGGGCGCAAGTACGACATCGCCTGCAGCCAGATCGACATCGGCAACGCGATGACCGAGCTGGCGGCGCGGATGGCCAAGGGCGTAAAGCAGGCGAACGGCACCATCGCGGTCGAAGCCATGATGGACGTGCGGGAAGTCGGCGACGCCGTGCGCTACATGGCGAGCCTGCCGCCCGGCACCAACGTGCAGTTCATAACTATTATGGCAACCAAGATGCCCTTCGTCGGACGGGGCTGACCCTCATGAAAGTCTGCATTTTCGGCGCGGGGGCGGTGGGCAGTCACGTCGCCGCGCGACTGGCCGCCGCGGGCGCCGACGACATATCGGTGGTCGGGCGCGGCGCGCACCTGAAAGCCATCCAGGAGAGGGGAATTACTCTGCGTTCGACCGCCGGCGGGGAAATCCATGCCAGGCCGGCGGCGACGGACGATCCGTCCTCGCTGCCGCCGCAGGATCTCCTGATCGTCGCGCTCAAGGGTACGGCGCTGCCCGGTGTCGCCGCCACGCTGGAGAAATTGCTGGCGCCCAAGGGCTGGGCCGTTTTTCTGCTCAACGGCATTCCGTGGTGGTGGCCGCAGGGCCTGCCGGGCAAGCGCGGGCCGCTGCCCCTGCTCGATCCCGAAAGCGCGCTCTGGAACAAGCTCAGAGAGCGGACTCTGGGCTGTGTCGTCAATTCACCTAACGACCTGGTCGAGCCGGGCGTGATCGTGCACGTCGGGCGCTGCCGCTTCACTATCGGGGAGCCCGACGGCTCGAACAGCGAACGGGCCAATCGCACCGCCGAGGTGTTCCGCCGCGGCGGCATGGAGGCGGTCGTGTCGGCCGACCTGCGCCGCGAGATCTGGAACAAGCTGCTGCTCAACGCCTCGGGCAACACGCTGTCGGCGCTCACGCACCTCTCGCCCGTCGACCTCGGCGCCGACCCCGAGCAGCGCCGTATCGTGGCCAACATCATGCGCGAGACGCTGGCAATCGCCGCGGCGCTCGGCTGGGACCTGCGCCCTGAAGTGGACGTGGACCAGTTGTCCTGCCGCAAGGAGCGCATGCCGGGGGTGCGCCTGTCGATGATGCAGGACGTCGCCCACCGGCGGCCGATGGAAGTGGAGGCGCTGCTGGGACAGACGCAGGCGTTCGCGCGCGAGCAGGGCGTTCCCACCCCCACCATCGACATCATCCTGCCGCTGCTGCGCGGACTCGACCAGTCGTTTCGCGCAGCCTGAGCCGGCAACATCACGCACCGAGGTAAAGCATGCACGCAGCATGGTACGAAAAGAACGGCACCGCCCGCGACGTCATCAACTTCGGGGAACTGCCCGATGTCCGGCCCGCACCCGGCGAAGTCCGCGTGAAGATTGCAAGCTCCGGGGTCAATCCTTCGGACGTGAAGCGCCGCGCCGGCAATCTGGGGCAAACCATCGCGTATCCGCGCATCCTTCCGCACAGCGACGGCGCCGGCGTGATCGACGCCGTGGGCGAAGGCGTGTCGCGCTTGCGCATCGGCGAACGCGTCTGGCTGTGGAACGCGCAATGGCGGCGCGCCGGCGGCACCTGCGCGGAATGGTGCTGCGTTCCCGGAGAACTCGCGTGCCCGCTGCCCAGAGGCGTTGCTTTCGAAGCCGGGGCCTGCATGGGGATACCGGCGATGACCGCGCACCGCGCGATATTCTCGAACGGCAAAGTGGCCGGCAAGACGATACTGGTCACCGGCGGCGCCGGAGCAGTCGGCCACTACGCCGTGCAGATCGCCAAATGGGGCGGCGCGCGCGTGATTGCCACGATCAGCTCGGAGTACAAGGCGGCGCTGGCGCGCGCCGCGGGCGCGGACGACATCATCGATTACCGCCGCGAGGACGTCGCCGCGCGCGTGCGCGAGCTGACCGGCGGCGCGGGCGTCGACCACATCGTCGAAGTCGACTTCGGCGCGAATATCCAGACCAGCGCGAAAGTGCTGAAGCCGAACGGCACGATCGCGGCGTATGCGTCTTCGCGCGATCCCGAGCCGGTGCTGCCGTATTACCCGCTCATGACCAACGGCGTCGGCATCGATCTCGTGTTCGTTTACATACTGCCGCCCGAGCGCCGCGCCGCCGCGCTCGCCGATCTTAACGCCATGCTCGGCAGCGGTTTCTTGCAGCACAATATCGGCGCGCGCTTCACGCTCGATCAAACGATAGCCGCGCACGAAGCGCAGGAATCCGGCGCTATCGTCGGCAATATCGTCATCAATATGCCGGGCATCGCCTGAATACGCCTGCTTTCCCGATTCGCCTGAGAGACGACAAAAAACTCATGACTCCCCTTGCCTCCACCGGAAATTCGCCCGGCGCACGCGCGCCCACGCCGCGTCGATTCGTATTGTTCGCGCTCGGGTTCCGGCCATTCTATCTGCTCGCGGGGGCATTCAGTGCCTTGAGCGTGCTGCTGTGGGTGGCGGAGTTTTCAGGCTGGCTGGGTTCAACCATCGTGCTGCACGGACCGCAGTGGCACGCGCACGAAATGCTGTTCGGCTATGCGTTCGCGGTGATCACGGGGTTTCTGTTCACCGCGGTGCGCAACTGGGCGCAGCAGCCGACACCGACCGGCGCACCGCTTGCCGCGCTCGCCGCGCTTTGGCTTGCCGGCCGCGTGCTGGTGCTGACGCCGTGGCCGGCATGGGCGGCACTGACCGATACTCTCTTTATGCTGGGCGTCGCGATCGGCATCGCGCGCCCGCTCGCCGCCAGCGGCAACCGGCGCAATTATTTCTTTGTGGCGCTGCTGCTTGCACTCGGTTTGGTGAATCTCGCCTTTTATGCCGCGCTGCAGGGCGTCGCGCCGTTCTCCGCGAGCAGCGCGCTTGCGATCGGCCTCGACGTCGTGCTGTTCATCATGGTGGTCATGGCGGGTCGGGTGGTGCCGATGTTCACCAACAATGCGGTCCCCGGCGCAAATGCGCGCCGCCTGCCGATGCTCGAGTGGGCGGCGCTCGGCATCGTGCTCGCACTGCTGGCCGCGGACCTTACCGGGCAAACCGGACTCGCCGCGGCGCTTGCAGCCGTGGCTGCCGTTGCGCATGGCTTGCGGCTTGCGCTGTGGGCCCCGTTAAAAACGCGCAGTCAACCGCTGCTGTGGATCCTGCATGCTTCCTACGCGTGGATCGTCGTGCATCTCGCGCTGCGCGCGGCGGCCAGCCTCGACTGGGTGGCGCCGAACCTGGCGACACACGCGCTCACCATCGGCGCCATCGGCGGACTCACGCTCGGCATGATGACGCGCTCGGCGCTCGGGCATAGCGGCCGGCCGCTTATCGCCGGTCGTGCCGAGACTGCGTGCTATGCGCTGATTCAGCTTGCGGCGGCGGCGCGCGTGCTGCTGCCGATAGCGGTACCCGCTGCGTACCTCATGGGAGCCGCGCTGTCCGGGGTGCTGTGGTCGGCGGCCTTCGCCATTTTCACCTTCGCCTACTGGCCGATGCTGACACAGCCCCGGCTCGACGGCCGGCCGGGTTGAGCTGCGCTTCCCGCGAGCTTTACGCCTTCAACGGTTTGTAGCGTAGCCGATGCGGCCTGGCGCCTTCCTCGCCCAGGCGTTTCCTCTTGTCCGCCTCGTACTCCTGATAGTTGCCGTTGAAGAACGTCGCCTTGGAATCGCCTTCGAAGGCGAGGATGTGGGTGGCGATGCGGTCGAGAAACCAGCGGTCGTGTGAGATCACCAGGATGCTGCCGGCGAATTCCAGCAGCGCATCCTCCAGCGCGCGCAATGTTTCCACATCAAGGTCGTTGGAAGGTTCGTCGAGCAGCAGCACGTTGCCGCCGGAAATCAGCGTCTTGGCGAGATGCAGCCGTCCGCGCTCGCCGCCCGAGAGATTGCCCACTTTCTTGCCCTGATCGGTGCCCTTGAAGTTGAAACGGCCGAGGTAGGCGCGCGACGGCATCTCGAATTTGCCGACATTGAGAATGTCCGTCCCGCCGGAGACGAAATCGAACACCGTCTGGTCGTCGGCCAGTGTCTCGCGCGACTGGTCGACATGCGCCAGTTTGACCGTGGACCCGATCACCACTTCGCCGCTGTCCGGCTTTTCCTTGCCCGTGATCATGCGGAACAGCGTCGACTTGCCCGCGCCGTTGGGGCCGATGATGCCGACGATCGCGCCGGGGGGAACGCTGAGGGAAAGATTGTCGATCAGCAGGCGGTCGCCGTAGCCTTTGCTCACGTTCTTGAGTTCGATCACGCTGTCGCCGAGGCGGTCCGCCACCGGAATGAAAATCTCCTGCGTCTCGTTGCGTTTCTGGTATTCGTATGACGTCAGTTCTTCAAAGCGGGCAATGCGCGATTTGGCCTTGGCCTGCCGCCCCTTGGGATTCTGCCGCACCCACTCGAGTTCTTTCTTGATCGTTTTCTGACGCGCCGATTCCGTGGATTCTTCCTGCTTCAGGCGCTCTCCCTTCTGCTCCAGCCACGAGGAGTAGTTGCCTTCCCAGGGGATGCCGTATCCGCGGTCGAGTTCCAGTATCCACTGCGCCGCATTGTCGAGGAAGTAGCGGTCGTGGGTCACCGCGACCACGGTGCCCGGGAATTTCTGCAGGAACTGCTCCGGCCATTCCACGCTTTCCGCATCGAGGTGATTGGTGGGTTCGTC
>CAYIRZ010000006.1:13140-24156 GCA_964365845.1 uncultured Streptomycetaceae bacterium | reverse complement strand
TTAATACCTTCTTTTTAACACCCGCTCGACGGGTGCGCTTGACGGGTACACAGAGAAAAGCTCAAAAATATTAATGAGCGTTTTATAATCCGCCAGTCTTATACCCTGTGCGTTACAGGGCGTGGAAATTGATCGTGGGCACGCCACACAAGGTGCGGCACGAAGAAACGGGTCGCCGTGCAATCGCCGTGACGGCCTCCGATCCTTACTTCGAAAGCACCCATTCGACCATGGCTTTGAGATCGCCATCGCTGAGTCACTCCTTGGGATTGAGCGGCATCGGAATCTGCCCGCAATGCAAAAAAACCTCTAAATTGCTTGGTATTTAATGGTTTCAGATATATTCTTCCGCGAGTCGTGATGCGAATTTAAGTGACTCGCAATATGACAATAAGGGGTAGGGAAGGCCCCTAACTGCATCAGCCATGCGCCAGCACCAATCAATCCTCGAATTCAAGCATGGCCGTTATCTGAAGCTCGCGCTCGGCCTGTGTGCCGTGGCGATAGGCGCCTACGCCTGGCACGAACCCCCTGCGGTCTACCTCAAACCCTATGGCGGCACATGGCTCGGCTACACACTCGGGACGGTGGGTGCCGCCCTGATCCTGTGGCTCATGTTGCTCGGCTTGCGCAAGCGCCGTTACCGCTCGAACATAGGCAGCCTGCAGGGGTGGACCTCGGCCCACGTTTACCTCGGCGTGAGCCTCGTGATCATTGCAACGCTGCACTGTGCGTTCGAATTCGGGTGGAATGTGCACACGCTTGCTTATGTTCTGATGATGGCAGTGATCGCGAGCGGCTTCTTTGGCGTGTACGCCTACCTTCACTACCCGGAATTGGTAACCAAGAACTTGGGCAATGAGACACCGGCGATGATCCTGCTGAAGATCACCGACCTCGATCGCAAGTGCCGGCGGCTTGCGCTCGATCTGCCCGACGAGATAAACGCCATTGTACGCGGGGCAACCCGGGCGGTAGCTCGGGAATTGGGCGTTTCCGGCGACTTTCGGCAAAGGCTAAAAGCGCCCCGGATTAAATGTCCCACCCGTGCAGCCTGCGACGCGCTAATGCGAATTGACGCGAAGCCTACGGCCGAACAGGCCAAGCTCCACCAGCAGTTGCTCACCGAGATGACGCGCAAGAGCATGCTGCTTGATCGCTTGCGCAACGACATGCGCTTCCGGACGCTGATGCAGCTGTGGTTGTTTTTTCACGTGCCATTGTCCTTTGCATTGCTCGCGGCACTCAGTGCCCACGTGATTTCGGTGTTTTTTTACTGGTAGCAGCGGGCAGGCCACGCGATGGATATCCAGGTTACTTACGTCAGTGTCAACCAGCGCGGCCAGGCCCAGCGCGACCAGCGGCGTGTTGCCGGCCCGGTGCTTATCGTCGGACGCGGCACGCAATGCCAGATCCACCTGCCCGATCCGCGGGTCGCGCTCAACCATGCGCGCATAACAGTCACCGAAGCGGGGGGGGTTATCGAGGCCGCGACGGAGCGCATCGAGGTAAATGGCCATACGGCCGCAAGTTCCAAGCTGGCAGTCGGTGACTGGGTTGAAATCGGGCCTTATTTCCTGCGGATTGAAGCTCCGCCGGCCGGTGTTCCGCTTGCGTTGACGGTGACGCAGACCAGCCCACTGGCTGATAAAAGAAGGAGTACCTTGTTTAGCGGGATTGCGCCCGCGTCCCGGCTCTCGAAACGGCGGCTTTCCTATCTCGCGTTTGGCGGCGTGCTCCTGCTTTGCCTGCTGGTTCCGGTCGCGCCAGAACTGCTGAATATCAACACGGCGGCGTCAGGGGCGGAGTCCAAGCCCGAAATGATGGGCAACGTAATCCAAATGGTTAGCGTGGGCTTTACGCAGGCGTGGAATCCAGGGCCGGTTTCGCGCAGCCATCAGCCATTCAGCGCGGATTGCCATGCCTGTCACGAGTTCCCATTCATTCAGGTGCGCGATCAATCATGCATTGCGTGCCACAAGGCGATCAAAGAACACGTGCCGCGAGCGAAGCTCACGGGCGTTCGTGGCGTGGCCTTTCTCGAAACGCGCTGTGCGCAGTGCCATCGGGACCACAAAGGCATGCAGATGGCGCCGCGCGCGCAGGAACAATGCGCAGACTGCCATCGCGACGTCAAAAACGCAGCCCCCGGGGCGCACTCTGAGAAAGTGACCGATTTCCGGTCCGATCATCCCCAATTCCGGTTGTCGCTGATAGACGCGGACCGGCCCGAAGTGATTCGACGCGTTCGGCAGGCCAATCCGCCCGCCGCCGACATGGTGGAGCGCTCGAATCTCAAGTTCAATCACGCGCTGCATATTGATCCGGCCGGCGTGCGCGATCCCGAGGGCAAACGCGACGCAGCCGGTATGCGCGATGCGCAGGGGCGCCGCACAGTGCTCAAGTGCGCAAATTGCCATGAGCCCGACGATGGCGGGCGCCTGATGGCACCGGTATCGATGGAACAGCACTGCCAGCAATGCCATTCACTCTCGTTCGAACCAAAAGTCACCAAACGCCAGGTGCCGCACGGTTCCGAAGAAGATATGGCGACCATGTTGCGGGAATTCTATGCCCGCTTGGTGCTTGGCGACGTCGCGCCGGAGGTGAAGCCGTCGTCGGACCTGAGGCGCATGCGGCCGGGCGCGGTGCTTACCGCCGAGGATCGCCGGTACGCATTGCAGATCGCGGACCAAAAGGCGCAGCGCGTATTGCGTGAGATGTTCGAAACGCGCAAGGTGTGCTCGACCTGCCATTACGTCACGCGCAAACCCGGCAATGTCGGGTGGGAGGTCGCGCCGGTGCGGATGGCCCGCGTGTGGATGCCGCAAGCACTGTTCACTCATGCGAAGCACTCGACGCAATCGTGCACGACCTGTCACGATGTCAGTAAATCGAAGGAGGCCAAGCAAATCGCCATGCCCGACCTTGCCAAGTGCCGCGAATGCCATGTCGGTGCGCGGGCGGTAGCCGGCAGAGTGACCTCCGACTGTGCCACCTGCCACAAATTCCATGCTGGCCGCGACTATTGGCATGGCGCGATGCAAGCGCAGATGTTGCCACGAGGAACCAGGTGAAGCGCATGGCGGCGTTGCTGTGCATCTGCATGCTGGCCGGATGTGGCGGCAGTACCGGCGGGGATGGCGGCCCAACGCTCGCCGCTGGCTGCAGCGGCGGTTGCGCGCTCGCCACGCCGACTGCGCTTACCATCCCCGAAGTCCAACGCATCCTCAGTCAGGCGGTGCAGGAAGCACAGGCGCGCGGCGCGCTTGGCACCATTGCCGTGGTCGATCGCGTTGGCAACGTGCTTGCGGTATTTCAGATGACCGGCGCGGCGGCGACTTTCACCATTACGAGCGGTCGCGTCGTGGTCGGCGGACTGGAAGGCGTGAACATCGTGCCATCAGAGTTCGCCGCGATCAGCAAGGCGATCACCGGCGCCTACCTGTCTTCCGAGGGCAACGCTTTTTCGACCCGCACCGCGAGCCAGATCGTGCAGGAGAATTTCAACCCCGGTGAAATCGGTTCGCCGGGTGGTCCGCTGTTCGGCGTGCAGTTCTCGTCGCTGTCGTGCTCCGATATCGTCCTCGCTGCCGGGATTACACAGGGACCGAAGGGTTCCCCCTTGGGTCTGGCAGCCGATCCTGGAGGACTGCCGCTTTATAAGAACGGCACGGTAGTGGGCGGCATCGGCGTCATCGCCGACGGCGTATACGGTCTCGATCTCAACATCAGCGACGTGGATCAGGACCTCGATGAGTTGATCGCCGTCGCCGGTGCGCGCGGGTTCGACGCACCGGTCAACCGGCGTGCCGATCGCATTACCGCCGACGGGCGGACCTTCCGCTACCTCGATTCGGAGGAGATCAAATCGAATCCCGCGGCGGCGCCCGCAGTGCCTCCCCCGTCGTCCGGGGCGCTAGTGGCAGTTACCGGCTATACGGCAGCAGCCGTGTCCGCGGGCGTTGCGCATAACACGCCGGCGTCGGGTTTCCGTGTGGACACCGACCCGGCGTTCGCTGGGCTGAATGCGTTTGTGCTGGTTGACGCGGCTAACGCCAACCGCTATCCGCCGATTGCCGGCACCGATGGCCTGATGACCACAGACGAAGTAACGCGCATCCTGACCGAGGCGATCAAGATCGCCAACCGCGCGCGCGCCCAAATTCGTCAGCCGCTGGGCTCGCCGGCGCAGGTCACCATCTCGGTCGTCGACACGAATGGCGCGGTATTGGGGCTGATCCGCACACCGGATGCGCCGGTGTTCGGCACCGACGTGTCGGTGCAAAAGGCGCGCAGTTCCGTATTGTTCTCGCTGCCGGGCGCTGCGGCTGCGCTGAATGCGCTGCCGCCGGCCAACTACCTCGTGCCTGCCGCAGTGTCGCCGATCGGGACGTACGTGACCAACATGCAAGGCTTTATTCCTGGCGGCGGTGCGCTCACGAATGGCATTGCCTACAGCAACCGCGCGGTCGGCAATCTCGCGCGCCCATTTTTCCCGGACGGCATTAACGGCAATGGTCCTGGCCCGTTGTCGAAGCCGTTTGGTGCCTGGAGTCCGTTTTCCGACGGACTGCAGCTCGATCTCGTCATCAATAAGGTGGTCGCAAACCTGGGGGTCGTTCCCACGGGGCCTTGCAGCGCTCTGCCGTTGGCGCGAAACGGTATCCAGATTTTTCCCGGCAGCTTCCCGATATTTCGCGATGGCGTGCTGGCGGGCGGAATCGGTATCTCGGGCGATGGTATCGACCAGGACGACATGGTTTCGTTTCTGGGGCTCGCGAACGCCGGCACTGCGATCGGTAACGTAGCCCACGCGCCACCGGCGCAGCGCGCCGACCAAATACTTGGTTTGACCGGTGGACTGCTGCGCTATGTAAACTGTCCTATTGCACCATTTCTCGACACGATTGCCACCAATGTTTGCGACGGCATTTAGGCCTCTCGGTCATAGCGGGTTCGCGCTGGCGCTCGTCGCGTGCACAGGAGTTTGCGTGCCGCCAAGCCTGGCTCTGGCGCAGACCGTTGAGCAGCGGGCCGAGGTTACGAATCGTGGGAATTTGCGCGCCGCGCCCGCGCCGCAGCCGGAACGCTACCTCGTCCAAGTGCTGGTGGTAAGCGTACCCGTCTATGCGAACCCGGACGCTACAGAGCCGATGATCGCGCGGATTGAGCAGGGCGCGCAGCTCGAGGCCGACGTGAGGCGCGGCGATTGGTATCACATCAAGCGCGCGGGCGGAGACGAGGGCTGGATTCTGAACGCACCGGCTAAACATGGCATGTCACTCGCGGTGCGCCCGTTTCCCGCGGATCGGCATATCGCCTACGAAGCACGGGTATTGGATCCGCGCGCGCCGGAATCGTTATCTTCTAAAAAAATCGCCGACGCTCCTGCGCCGGCGACCGAGCCGGAGGAGGCAGGCATCGAGCGCAGGCGCCCGACGGGCGGTCCGATCGAGCCGAGGCTGCCGGTGATCGACCCCTCGCAGGTGCCGCCGCCCTCGCCGTTGCTACGGCGCGAAGAAGTTCCAGTGCGCGACCGCTGGCGTCTTATGAAGTCGCTCGGGTTGTTGCCATATAAACCGTTGGATCCCTATAACCCGAACGTACTCAAAGGCGATCTGCCAGTCTTGCAGAAAGAACTGGGAGAGGACTGGTTCTTCAATATGTCGGCGATTTCGGACACCTTGATCGAGGGGCGGAAGCTGCCCACGCCGGTCGGCGCGCAGTCCACGCTCAATGCGGGCTCCAATGGCACCCTCGGGCGAGGCCGTTCGTCGGTCTTCATGGAAACCGGCATAGTCAGCTTTTCCCTGATCAAGGGCAACACCACGTTCAAGCCACCCGAGTACGAGTTTCGCTTCGTTCCGGTATTCAATTTCAACCGCGTGATGACCCAGGAAGTGCGCGCCGTGAACATCAATCCGGCGTCCGGCACCGACCGCAACGACAATTTCGTCGGCGTGCAGGAATTATTTGTCGATAAGCACCTGCGCGATGTTTCGCCCCGCTACGACTTCGACAGCATGCGTTTCGGCATTCAGCCGTTTACGGCCGACTTCCGCGGCTTCCTGTTCCTTGATCAGCCGTTCGGCGTGCGCTTGTTTGGCACGCGCGACAACAACTTATGGCAGTACAACGCAGCGTGGTTCCGGCGCCTTGAGAAAGACACTAATAGCGGCCTCAACGATGTGGGGAAGCAGTTGCGCGCCGATGACGTCTTCGTATTCAATCTTTATCGGCAGGACTCGCTAGTGCCGGGGTTCACGACGCAGGGCATAGTGCTTTACAACCGAAATCGTGAAGGTGATCGCCCTGACTTCTACAACAACAACCGTTTCCTTGAGCGGCCGGCCGTATTCGGCACCGGGCGCCCGCACAATTATGACGTAACCTACTTGGGTCTCAACGGCGACGGCCATTTCGGCCGCTGGAACGTGACCGCTTCCGGCTACTACGCGGTCGGCGACGATGATCGCGGCATGTTCTCGGGCCAGAAAGAGCGCATCGGGGCTTATTTCGGGGCCGTCGAAGTGTCGCGCGACTTCGGCTGGGTGAGGCTGCGGGCGAGCGGTCTCTACGCGTCCGGCGACAAGGACCCGTTCGACAACAAGGCTGGCGGCTTCGACGCCGTGCTCGAAAACCCGCTGATCGCGGGGGCTGACACGAGTTATTGGATCCGGCAGTCGATACCCTTGATCGGCGGCGGCGGCACGGCGCTGTCGATACGCAACGGGGTGCTGGCATCGCTGCGCTCATCGCGTGAGCATGGCCAGTCGAACTTCACGAACCCCGGTCTGCACTTGCTCGGCATAGGGGCGGATTTCGACGTGAGCCCGCGGCTGCGCGTTATCAGCAATGTCAATTACCTCGAATTCGATAACCTGTCTTCGCTCGCAACACTGCGCAATCAGCAACTGCACAGCACGAAGATCGGGGTCGACGTTTCATTCGGAATCCAATACCGTCCATACTTCACTCAAAACATAGTGGTTAATGCATCGGTAGCGGCGCTGCTGCCTGGCAAAGGGCTGCGCGAGCTGTACGGTAACACGGTCGATGGAACGCAATACTCGGCACTTATAAACATACTGTTAACGTTCTGATGAGAGCATTTTTTATCATTCTCGGGTTACTTGCAATGTTGACTTGCGCGCTGGCCGAAGCGCCCACGCACGCGTCCGCGCCCGCGCCGGAAAAGCAGACCCTGCGCGAGGCGTCGGCCAAGTCGTCGGGTTGCGTGAGTTGTCACACCGCAACCGACCGGCACACGATGCACGCGAACCCGGCGATAGTGCTGGGGTGCACCGATTGTCACGGCGGCAACGCCGAAGTGGAAAAGGTGACCGGCAGCGAATATAACGGCGCGAGAGCCAAGGACTATCTCGCGGCAATGGATCGGGCGCATGTCATGCCGCGGTTCCCGAAGGATTGGAAAACGCCGGCTTCGGCGAATCCTGAAGGCTCATACACGCTGCTTAATCGCGAGAGCCCGGAGTTCGTGCGTTTTGTGAACCCGTCCGACTATCGCGTCGCGCGCGAGGCATGCGGCGCTTGTCACTTGCCGGTCATCCAGGCCGCCGAGCGCAGCATCATGGCAACTAGCGCCATGTTTTGGAATGGCGCCGCCTACAATAATGGCATCCTGTCGTTCAAGCGCGGGGTGCTCGGCGAGGCTTACACGCGCGAGGGCGAGCCGGCCTCGATCCTGAACCCGGTGAAGCCGGACGACTGGATGACCCAGAAGGGCATCCTGGCGCAGTTGTTTCCGCTGCCGGCATGGGAGACCGTGCCGCCCGCCGATATTTTTCGCGTTTTCGAGCGCGGCGGCCGCGTGATCAACAGCCAGTTTCCAGAAGTGGGGCTGCCGAACAATGCGGGGCGGCAGCAACTGCTGGATGAGCCCGGGCGGCCCGACATCAAACAGTCGAACCGCGGCCCCGGAACCGGTGCGCGGATTGCCGTGCCGTTGATCAACATCACCAAGACGCGGTTGAACGATCCGCTGATGTGGTTCCTCGGTACCAACGAGCAGCCCGGCGATTATCGTTCCTCAGGCTGCGCCAGCTGCCACGTAGTTTATGCGAATGATCGCGACCCGCGGCATTCCGGTCCGTATGCCCAGTATGGCAACGGTGGCAAGACCATTACCGCGGATCCGACGATACCAAAGGATAAGTCGGGGCACCCGCTGAAGCACGAGTTTACGCGCGCGATCCCGTCTTCGCAGTGCATGATTTGCCATATGCACCAGCCGAATATATTCGTGAACAGTTTTTATGGCTACACGATGTGGGACTATGAATCCGACGCGCCCTTCATGTGGCCGGAGAAGCAACGATATGTAAGCGACGAGGAACGCCGACGCATCCTCGATCGCAACCCCGAGGGCGCCGCGGTGCGCGGCAAGTGGAGTAACCCGGAGTTTCTCAAGGAAGTCTCAAAGCTCAATCCCAAGCTCAAGGATACGCAGTTTGCCGATTACCATGGCCACGGCTGGAACTTTCGCGCCATTTTCAAGCGCGATCGCAAAGGCACGCTGCTCGACAAGGATGGCAATCCAGTTTCTGACAACGACCCGGACAAATTCAATCCGGCAAACCCCAAGAAAGCCGTGCATCTCACATCAATTCACCTTGATCTTGGCATGCATTGCTCGGATTGCCACTTTGCGCAGGACGCACACGGGAATGGCCATATTTACGGAGAAGTCGCCGCCGCCATCGAAATCGAATGCTTCGACTGTCACGGTACCGCCGACCGCTACCCGACACTCTTTACGTCGGGGCCGGCCGCCAGACCGGGCGGCATGGATATGAGCCTGATGCGCGCACCGGACGGCCGCAAGCGCTTCGAGTGGAAAGAAGGCAAGCTATATCAGCGCTCGGCGCTCGACCCGAAACTGGAATGGGCAATGTCGCTGGTCAAGGACACCGTCAATCCCAAACATCCAAGTTACAACGAGAAAGCGGCACGCGCCAAACTGGTTGCACAAGGCAAGACGGACGACTACGCGCAGAAATGGGGCCTTGGGGTGCCAACTGCTCAACGGGCGCACGGCGACGACAAAATGACCTGCCAGACCTGCCATTTATCCTGGACCACGAGCTGCGCGGGCTGCCACCTGCCGATCGAAGCCAACGAAAAAACCGAGCGGCATCATTACGAGGGCGGATTTACCCGTAACTATGCCACCTATAATCCGCAGGTGGCGCGCGACGACATGTTCCAGCTCGGCCGCCACGGTCCCGTCAAGGGCAGCAAGATCACGCCAATCCGCTCATCCTCGGCGCTGGTTTTGTCCTCGACCAACGCCAACCGCGAGAAGATCTACATACAGCAGCCGCCGACGGCGGCCAGCGGCTATTCGAGCCAGGCATTCGCGCCGCACTACCCGCACACCGAGCGCAAGACCGAGACCAAGACCTGCGGCGACTGCCACTTGTCCGCGGCAAATGACAATAACGCCATCATGGCGCAATTGCTGCTCCACGGCACGGGCTTCGTCAACTTCGTCGGCTACAATGCGTGGGTCGGCGAGGAAAAACACATCGAAGGCGTGCAGGTGACCGAATGGGAGGAACCGCAGACGGTTATCGGCAGCTATCTGCACCGTTATGCTTACCCCGACTGGTACTCGGCGCACGAGAAGCGCGGACGCGAACTCGCGGAAGCACACGACCACGGCACGCAGGGGCAGGCGGCTTGCCTGCAACGCCGCGGTGAATATCTCTACGTCGCGGAAGGACGCGGCGGTATGCGTGTCTATGATGTGGCATCGATTGCGAACAAGGGCATTTCCCAGCGCATTATCACCGCGCCGTTTTCACCGCTTGGACACGACACCCACATTGCATCCAAGAACGCGACCTGCGTGGCATTGCCCACGAACCAGCCCATTGCCCCAGAGAAGAACCAGGGCGAATTGATGCGCGTGACCAATCAGGAGCAGCCGTTCCATCCGATCTATAACTACGCTCTGATCACCGATGCCGAGGAGGGGTTGATCCTGGTGGACGTGAATACTTTGCAGGACGGCGAGCCGCGCAACAATTTTCTCAGGCGCGCCCTCACCTGGAATGGCAACGGCATTTTGAAGGGCGCGCGCCATATCACGATGGGCGGCTATTACGCCTATATCGCCGCGGACGCAGGCATGGTGATCGTCAATCTCAATGGCCCGCTCAAGCCCGTGGTCGCCGCGGTGGTCCCGATCGAGGGCGCGCGCGCATCGGCGCTGCAATTCCGGTATTTGCTGGTGACGGATTCGACTGGATTGCGCGTGGTCAACGTGACGATACCCGAGCGCGCCAAACTGGTTGAGCCGGCGCGCGTGCCGCTTGCGGATGCACGCGGCGTCTACATCGCGCGAACCTACGCGTACGTCGCCGCGGGCCGCGAAGGGCTTGCTATTATCGACATCGAGAACCCGGAACAGCCGCGCGTGTATATGAAGTTCACCGCGGAGGGCAGACTCAATGACGCGCGTGATGTGATGGTCGGCGCAACCAATGCTTCGTTGTTTGCGTATGTCGCCGACGGGCGTAACGGATTGAAAGTGATCCAGCTCACCGCCCCGGACACGCAACCCAAGTTCTACGGCTTCAGCCCGGAGCCCAAGCCGCAGCTAATCGCGCAGAAGAAGACGCAAAGCCCCGCGCTCGCGCTTTCGCGTGGACTGGAGCGCGACCGCGGAGTGGACGAGACCGGCGGCCAGGTCGCCGTATTCGGCCGCATCGGCTCGCGTCCGTTCACGCTTGAGGAGCAGCGCAAGATGTACCTCAAGCCCGATGGCACGCCCTGGACCGTATTAGACAATCCCACTTCTTCGCAGAAAAAGCCATGACCGGTCTGCGCAAATTGCTAATTTCTGTCGTAATCGCCGGCTCGCTGCACGCCGCCGCCGCGCTTGCCGCAACCACACTGCCGCAATACTCGCATGCCAAGTCGCTCGGGGTGGCGAGCTGCTCGAGCAGCCTGTGCCACGGCGCAATCGAGACTTGGAAGGATTCCAAC
>CAYIRZ010000006.1:0-13130 GCA_964365845.1 uncultured Streptomycetaceae bacterium | reverse complement strand
ACGTCCTGCAGAACGAATACGTTACCTGGTCGCGCGCCGATAAGCATGCGCGAGGCTATACGATGCTGCTGAACGACCGCTCGAAGGAGATCGCGAGGAAGCTCGACATGAAGGAACCGCCGCACCAGGCGGACCTGTGCCTCGATTGCCACGCGCACAATCCGCCGCCAGCGCGCCGGGGCGAGGGCTTCTTGATTGCCGATGGCGTTGCCTGCGAGGCGTGCCACGGGCCTGCGGAACGCTGGATCAAGAGCCACGTCGAAGCCAAGGCGACCCACTCGGGCAACATTGTCAATGGTATATATCCGACCAACGACGATGTCGCGCGTGCGAAACTTTGCCTGTCGTGCCATTTGGGCAACGAGCAGAAATTTGTCACCCACAAGATCATGGCGGCGGGGCACCCGCGCATGAGCTTCGAGCTCGACACCTTCACGCAAATCGGCCCGGCGCATTTCCGCATTGACGACGACTGGCGCAGACGTAAGGGGTCGTGGGACGGCGTGCGGGCATGGGCTATCGGCCAGGCCGTGGCGGCGCAGGACCTGATCGGTTTGCTGCTCAGCCCTCGCGGGCGCGACGGGCTGTTCCCCGAGCTGGCGCTGTTCGACTGCCACTCCTGCCACCATCCGATGGCCGACAAGCGTAATACCGCAGCGCGCGTTGGCGCCGGCCCGGGCTTCGTGCGATTGAACGATGCCAGCTTGCTGATGCTGCGGCAGATAGCCCGGCGCGTCGATGCCGATGGCGGCGCTGCTTTTGCGCGGCAGGTAGCGCGACTGCACCGCGCGGTCGCGACCGGCGATGACGCGCTCGCCCAAGCGCGCGGCGTGCAGGAAATGATCACCAGCCTCTTGCCGAAGATCAGCGCGCACGGTTTCTCCGCAGACGACGTTCGGGGCATACTGGTCGGGCTGATCGACGATGGCCTGGGCGGGCAGTACGGCGATTATCAAGGTGCAGAACAAGCGGCAATGGCGCTGCAAAGCGTGGTCGACTTCATGGCGCGTCGCGGCATGCTGCGCCCGGCGTCGGTGAAGCCGGCGATGACGCGGCTGCTCATGGCTGTCGCCAACGATGAGAAATACCGGCCCGCGACATTCGAACAGGCTTTGCGCGATCTCAAATCCGGGGTCGAGACCGGGGCAACAAGGTGACAGATAAAGTTTCCATAGCGATAGTTGGATCGGGCCCGAGCGGGCTTTCCTGCGCGGCGCATGCTGCCGAGCTCGGCGTGTCGCATACGCTGCTCGAGGCCGAGGAGCATGCATCCCACACTATCTATCGTTATCAGAAGGGCAAGCACGTGATGGCGGAGCCGGGCATATTGCCGCTGCGCAGCCCGATCACGTTCGTTGCCGGCAAGCGCGAGGCGGTTCTCGGAAAATGGGACGAGGAACTCCAGAAATACAAAGTCAACGCTCGCTATCGTTCAACGGTAACTGCCATTTCGGGCTCAAAGGGCGCGTTCAAAATCAAGACCGCGGCCGGCGAGACGCATCTGGCAGAGCACGTCGTATTGTGCATCGGCCTGCAGGGCAACCTGCGCAAACTGGGCGTGCCGGGCGAGGATCTGGAATTGGTGCAGTATCAGCTCGATGATCCCGATGCCTATTCGGGTGAAACCATAGTGGTGGTCGGCGCCGGCGACGCGAGTATCGAGAACGCGCTCGCGCTCGCCGAGAACAATCGCGTGATCTTGATCAACCGCGTGGATGAGTTTCCGCGTGCCAAGCAGGGCAACATAGACCTAGTGCTGGCAGCCGTGCGTGACGGAAAAATGGAATGCCGTTACAGTACCAGCGCGATTAAAGTGGATGCGGTAGAGACCGAGGGCAAGCCACTGTGCTTTGTCGCGAAGACGCCCCAAGGTGAAGAAAACATACCCTGCAACCGGGTGATCGCGCGGCTCGGCGCGATTCCGCCGCGCAAGCTGGTGGAGAGCTTCGGGATAACTTTCCCGAGCGCCGATATGGAATCGGTACCGCAGGTTTCCGCGACATACGAATCCAACGTCCCGGGGCTCTACATCATCGGCGCACTGGGCGGCTATCCGCTGATCAAGCAGGCCATGAATCAGGGCTACGAGGTGGTCGAGTACATCCGCGGCAACCTGGTGGAGCCCGCTGATGAGCCGCTACTGAAGGACAAATTCCGCGACTTCAAACTCGCCAAAAATGTAGCCGACGCGCTCGCGCTGGTACAGCGCAACATCCCGCTGTTTGCAGACATGACTACGCTGCAGTTGCGCGAGTTCATGCTGGACAGCAAAGTGCTCGCGCCCAAGAACGGCGATATCATCTTCGAGAAAGACGCTTATTCCAACACCTTTTTTTCCATAGTGGACGGTGAGGTTTTCATCGAGGGCACGGATCAGGACGGCAATGTGAAACAGTTTTCGCTGAAGCGCGGCGAGTTCTTTGGCGAAATGGGGCTGCTGTCCGGACGCCGTCGCGCGGCGACGGTCAGGGCAGGCAAGAACTGCGTGGTGATTGAATCGTCGCGGCGTTCGATGCTCAAACTCATTGCCAGCAACGCTTCGGTCCGGCGCAAGGTCGATGAAACCTCTCTCCGGCGCGCGGTGCGTGCCCAGGTCGCGCCCACGATATCCGATCAGGAAATGGACGAACTGGTCAAGGGCGCGACCATCAAGAGCTTTCCTTCCGGGCGGCCTTTGTTCAAGGAAGGCGATGAACCGGATGGATTGCATCTCATCCGGCGCGGCTCCGTGACCATCTCGAACACGATCGGCGACAAGGAAGTGGTGCTGTCCTACGTCGCCGCGGGAAACTATGTCGGCGAAATGGCGCTGCTATCGGATGCCCGTCGTTCGGCAACCGTGCGCGCCGCAGTGAACGCCGAGACCATCTTGCTGCCGGCCAAGGCTTTCAAAGAAGTGCTAAGCCGCAATCCCAGGTTGCGTGCAAGCATCGAGGCGCGCGTTCTCGAGCGGGTCTCGAAAAACGTCAAACTCGAGACCCAGACAGACGGCTCGAGCCTGATCAGTTTTCTGGTCCGTCAGGGACTGGGCGAGGCGACCGATGTATTGCTCATAGACCAGAGCTTGTGCGTCCGTTGCGACAACTGTGAAAAGGCGTGTGCCGACGTCCACGACGGCACTTCCCGTCTCAATCGTCAGGCCGGACCCACGTTCGCCAACATCCACGTGCCGACCTCGTGCCGGCATTGTGAGAATCCGCACTGCATGAAGGACTGTCCGCCGGATGCGATCCACCGCAATCCCAACGGCGAGGTGTTCATCGCCAATACCTGCATCGGCTGCGGTAACTGCCAGCGCAACTGCCCCTATGGTGTGATTCAGATGACACAGGTAAATCCCGACCGCCGTCCGCCCAGCCTGTGGGCGTGGCTGCTGACGGGCCTTACCGAAGAGCCCGGACGGGAACAGGAGTACCATAACAAGGAACTGGGTAAGAAGGCGGTCAAGTGCGATATGTGCAAGGATCTTTCCGGCGGTCCCGCGTGCGTGCGGGCCTGTCCGACGGGCGCTGCATTACGCGTCAGCCCCGAGGAATTTATCGATTACGCCGCGCAGTAGCACGGACATCGCTTACCACCGGTTTCCGCACAAGCGGCGGCTCGCGCCGGGTGTCGCTGAGTCTTTCCTTCCCCGGGCGTTGCTCAATGCACCAGCTGGTTGATCTCGATGATCGGCAGCAGACCACACCTGTTCACCGAGTACAACGACCAAAACTCAATCGCCGGTTGTGGAAAGTGCCTGCCAAGGCGAAGAAATCAAGGTTGCCAGTCATCCGGAAACGTAGTTCTAATGAACTTCATCGCCTTACTGCACTGACCACGCCGCGCACTTCGCGGATTAGGGACAGCGCATGCCGCAGCTGATCGAGGTTGGCCACTTCGAGCGTGAAGCGCATGCGCGCCGAAAGGTCGCGGCTCGCGGTGTTGGTCGCGGTGACGTTGATGCGCTCGCGCGACAGCACTTCCGAGATGTCGCGCAGCAATCCAGTACGGTCCACCGCTTCGACCTGGATATCGACGGGGAAAGTCGCGCCCCCGGCCTCGCCCCACTCCGCCGTCACCATGCGCACGGGATCGAGACGCTTCACGCTCGCGCAATTGGCGCGGTGCACGGTGACACCGCGCCCGCGTGTGACAAAACCGATGATGGGTTCAGGGGGCGCCGGCTTGCAGCATTTGGCCGGGACCGTCAGCAGCTTGTCCACGCCCACTATCAGCACGCTGCCCTTGCTGGTTGCGCGCGGCTTACGCGTGACCAGTTGTTCTTCCACCATGGGTGCCGCAAGTGGCGTGGTCTCGCCGTGCAACGCGTCGGCAAGCTGCTTGTGGCCGATCTCGCCACGCCCCAGATCGGAGAGAAAGTCGTTGAGTTTGGCAAAGCCCAACTCGCCCGCCAGCTTGTCGAGGTTGATTTTCGTCAGGCCATGGCGCTGCAACTCCTTTTCCAGCAACGCGCGGCCCTGCGCCACGTCCGTTTCATAGTTCTGGCGGTTGAACCACTGCCTGACTTTGGTGCGCGCGCCGTGGCTTTTGAGATAGCCGAGCTGAGGATTGAGCCAGTCGCGGCTGGGCCCGCCCTGTTTGGCAGCGAGAATCTCGACCTGCTGACCGTTTGCGAGCGACGTGTTGAGCGGCACCATCGCGCCGTCGATCTTGGCGCCGCGGCAGCGGTGGCCAAGTTCGGTGTGCACGTGATAGGCGAAATCGATAGGCGTCGCCCCTTTCGGCAGATCGATCACCCGGCCCTGCGGTGTCAGCACGTAGACCGTATCCTCGAACAGCCCGGTCTTGAACTGTTCGGCGAGTTCGCCGGTATCGCTGACCTCGTCTTTCCACTCCAGGATCTGCCTGAGCCATGCAATCTTCTCGTCGAAGCTTTTGTCACGGCGCGCGCCCTCCTTGTAGCGCCAGTGCGCGGCCACGCCCAGTTCCGAATGCTGGTGCATATCATGCGTGCGTATCTGTACTTCGATCGCTTTGCCCTCGGGGCCGATCACCGCGGTGTGCAGCGAACGATAATCGTTGTTCTTGGGCTTGGCGATGTAGTCGTCGAATTCCTTCGGCAGCGGCGACCACAGATTGTGCACAAACCCCAGTGCCGCGTAGCAGTCCTTGACGTCGTCGACCAGGATACGCACCGCACGCACATCATAAAGCGCTTTAAAATCAAGGCCTTTTCTATGCATCTTTTTATAGATGCTGTAGATGTGCTTGGGCCGTCCGGTGACTTCCGCGGAAATGCCGGCGCGCGCGAGTTCGCCTTTGAGCAATGCGATCACATTTTCGATATAGCGCTCGCGGTCACCGCGTTTTTCATCCAGTTGCCGCGCGATGCGCTTGTAAGTGTCGGGCTCGAGAATATGGAACGCCAGATCCTCGAGTTCCCACTTGATCTGCCACACACCGAGCCGGTTGGCGAGCGGCGCGAAAATGTCGCGCGTAAGTTCTGCCGCCTCGCGCCGCAGCGCCTCGTTTTCAGACTTCACGACATAACGCAATTCCTGCACATGATCGGCGAGCTTGATCAGCACCACGCGTATGTCCCGCACCATGGCAAGCAGCATCTTGCGCAGCGCTTCCAGTTGCGCCGCCTGCTGCTCCGGCTTCTGCGCCGCCGGCATGCGGTTCGACAGTGCGCCGATCTCCCCCATGCGCACCACGCCTTCCGCAAGATCGGCGATCGTGGCGCCGAATTTCTCGCGCACCTGCGGCGCCCCTTGCGGCGCGACATCGTGACAGTGGGACAGCAGCGCCGCGGCCAGCGTTTCATGATCGAGTTTGAGTTCCGCAAGTATGGCGGCGGTTTCCAGGGCGCGCGTCAGCACCGGCTCGCCACTGGCCAGGCTGTGCCCGGCATAAAACGGCGCCACGAAATCGAGCACGCGCCTGAGCGCCTCGGCCTCGGCCGGGGCATAGCGGCTGCCGATGTTTTCGAGCCACGCGGCGGCGACTGATTCCTCGGTTTTTACCAGCTTGAGAGGCGATGCTTTTACCATATCAAGGATTCTTATAAAGATTCTTGCTTGCCGGGTAGACATTGTAGTTGAGTAAAATTCCGGCATGCAAAAACATCCGGAAATTCGTCGGCGGCAAAGCCAAACAGAATGAGTGGCGCAGCATCAAGCAGGTTCCCGCGTCGACGCCGGGGTCCGATGCCATGAGCAAGGATCTGAAGAAACGCAGCTTCCGTTTCGCCGGCAGCACCACCTGCTACGCCTTCATCTGACCGTTTTTCCGGCCGTAGAACCGCTAGAACCGCAAAGCCTCGGTCAGGGACTCCACTTCCTTCGCCGATTCCGTGAGAATGCCGACCAGCGTTTCCTGCTCCAGGATCATATCGATAGCCGCGGTCTTGCCTTCGCGGTTTTTCTGCAATAGCTGACGCAACGGGGACTTGACGGGCGCCAGCTGATCGGCGAGCAGAAGCGTATCCCCGAGCGTTGTCGGTGGCATGGCCAGATAACCCTGCCAGAGGGCCTCGATGGCAGCCACCACCGGTTCCGGCACGGATAGCGCTTTGAGCACGGCGCGGCCAACCACACCTTCACCCTCACCTTCAATTGCACCTTCACCCTCGCCCTCGGCTACATCTTCGCCCTCGCCCTCGCCTTCATCCACCCCCTCCATCAAACCGGGAAAATCTTTGGCGCGGGACAACAGGTAGAAACCGCCTACCTCGTGGACGACACCGGCAAACATGGCGGTCTCCGGATCCTGTCGTGTTACCCGGCGGGCGATAACATAAGCCAGGGCAGCCATATGGGCCGTGTGCTCCCACAACTGCGCCACCAGGGCCCGATGAGTCCGGTCGGCCGACATTCCCGCCATCTGGCGCGTAATCACCGCCGTCACCAGGGCCCGAACCATGTGGAATCCCAGGAGCGTCACGGCAACACGTACGTCGGTAATCTCACGGCCGGAGCGGTTAAAGGCCATGGAATTGGCCAGCGCCACAACCCGTGCTGAAACAAGCGGTTCCGCCCGAATCAGACGGGCTGCCGTCTCCACCTGGCAGTCCGGGTCGTCGATGGCCTGTTGGATCCGAAGAGCCATCTTGGCGGAAGTCGGGAATGTCAGTTCACCCCGTCCCGCCTCCGCGGCGATGATTTTCAAGGTCTCGTGTCTGTCCATGGTTCAAATCATGCCTTCGTCCAGTTCCATCGTGTTGATTTCAACTTTTTCCGGCTCTCGATCCTCATCGAAGTTTAACGGCATGGAAGGCGGAAAACTGTAGGGATTTCATGGCTTCGTTAGAGTCTGTCTCAATAATATCCGCGCAATGCGTTGCGGCCAATAATGGCACGTTAACAACCCATCACTTCAAAACTCCTCAAGATCAGCCACCGGGTTGTCTATCATAGTCGTCTGCCAGTAGCGGCGATACGTCGCACGGTATGGCTCGATTCTGATCGCCCCTCCCGTTTCAAACGTAACCGTCAGCGCCCCGTCGCGGTCGGTGCGATACATCCTGCTGCCGAGTTCCCGGTAACGCTCGACGACTTCCGGATGCGGATGGCCGAAGCGGTTGCGATAGCCCACTGGGAAAACCACGATACGCGGGTCGACCTCGCGCGCGAACTCCGCGGTCGATGAAGTCTTACTGCCATGGTGCGGCGCCACCAGCACGTCGGCATGCAAGGCGCCGCGCCGCGCCGACAGCAGTTCGTCTTCCGCTTTGCGCTGAATATCTCCCGGCAGCAGGATTTTTCCGGTGTGCGTGGTTATCCTGAGCACGCAACTGCGGTCGTTGTCCCTGATGCGCTCTTGATCGTAACTTGCACGCGACGGATGCAGCATCTCAAAACGCACGCCGTCCCATTCCCAGCCTTGCCCGGCGTAACAGCGGAAAGCGTGTTCCGCCTCCAGTGGCAGCGGGTCCATGTCGGGCAAGGACGTGAACAGCGCTTCGACCGGCAGCGCCTGCAGCACCGATACCGCGCCGCCGCTGTGGTCGGCGTTGTCGTGGCTCACGATCATGCCGTCGAGACGGCGCACGCCGGCGGCGCGCAGATACGGCACGATAATGCGGTTGCCGCTATCGACACCAGGGCCGAACGCCGGACCAGTGTCGTAGAGCAGTGCATGATTGCGCGTCTGCGCCACCACCGCCAGCCCCTGCCCGACGTCGAGCGCAGTGAGTTTGAGCACGCCCTCGTCAAGCCTGGGCGGCAGCATCAGAAATAAAGGCAGGAAACCGATCGCGCCCAGCCAGCGCGCGGGGAAACCGCGCGGCAGCAGCAGCCATGCTGCGCCCAAAGCCGATACCGCCACCGTCCAGGCCGGCGGCGCATGCTGCTGCCAGACCGCGGCAGGCACCGTACTCATCCAGTCGAGCAATGCCATGCACCAGGCCATGATCTCGTGCGCGGCGAGCAGCACGAAATCAAAAGGCAGCAGCATGCCGAGCAGCGTGAGCGGCACCACCACCAGGCTCACCGCCGGAATGGCGATCGCATTGGCGAGCGGTGAAATAATGGAAACCTGCTGGAATATCGCCAGCAGCGGCGGAATCAAGCCCAGCGTCACCGCCCACTGCACCCGCGCCCACGTCTTGAACCAGTGCGGCGGCATCACGCGGTTCGAAGTGACGAACAAGATCACCGCCACCGCGCCGAACGACAGCCAGAATCCGGGCGCGAGCACCGCCCATGGATCGAGCAGCACCACCGCCAGCAGCGCCAGTGCCAGCACCACCGATGCCGAACTCATGCGCCCGCTCCACAGCGCCAGAGCCATCACCGCAATCATGTAGAGCGTGCGCTGCGCCGGCACTGCAAAGCCGGCGAGTAACGTATAGATGAGCGCCGCCGTAAAGCCGAACAATACAGCCGCCTTGCGCGCCGGCAGCCGCAGCGTCAGCCGCGTGCTTAGTCGCCACAACCAGTAGGCAATGGCCAGTACCAGTCCCGAGACCATGGTCACATGCAGACCGGAGATGCTCATCAGGTGATTGACGCCGGTACGCGTGAAGACCTGCCATTGCTCCGGCGGGATGGCACGCTGGTCGCCGATGGCCAGCGCCGCAAGCACGCCGGCATAGGGTTTGTCCGGCAGCGCCTGCCGGATTTTCTCGCGCAGCGCGTCGCGCGCCTTTTCGATGCGGTATCGCGGCCGCTCCACCATCGCATCGAGCCGGCGGCTGCCGCTCTTCGGCCGCACATAACCGGTGGCGCGGATAGCGCGCTCGAACAGCCATGCCTCGTAATCGAAGCCGTGCGGATTGGCGCTGCCGTACGGGCGCTTGAGCCTTACCGTCAACTGCCAGCGCTCACCGGGGTGAAGTTCCGGCAGCGTTGGCGGCTTTGTGTCGCGCGCCGCGCTGCCCCACCACGATAGCGAAACATGCCGCGGCACTGCCGCGCCCGCGGTCAGCACGCGCTCGACGTCGAAGTCGAAGCGCACGCTGCGCTCGTACGGCTGCGGCAGGCTTGCGATCACACCGACAAGCTGGATGTCCCTGCCTTCCCAATCCGCGGGCAGCGCATCGGCGAGGCGCAGATGGGCAAAGATCGCTGCCCAGAGAAATCCGCATCCCAGGCACAGGGCTTTCATCAGAATTTCCCGCGCGACGGACACCGTAGTGTTTCGAAAATGTGAAAGCACCGGCAGGGCCAGCGCAGTGCCCAGCCCCCACGCCCACTTCAGCTCCGGCAGGCTGGCCTGCTGTTGCAGCAGCCACGCACCGAGCGCAAAAAAAAGGATGTTAAGCCGCACGCTTCCCGCCTGTGTTTCCCGCTTAACGCTCGAAACGCATGGCGGGGATACGATCTTGGGTAGAATATGCGCTTAAGCCCTTGGCGCAATCACCATGCCCCGCAAGTTGTTCCGAAAATTCCTGCCCAGCCACGACGCCGTCAGGCAGAACCGTTATGTCGCCTGGTTCGGCCCATGGCTGCAACATCACAATCTGTGGCATCTGCACCGCCGCTCGGTGGCGGGCGGACTGGCCATCGGCATGTTCGCGGGGCTGGTGCCGGGCAGCAATCCGGTGCAATTCACCGTCGCCGCGGTTCTGGCCATCGTTTTCCGCGTCAATCTGCCCATCGCGATGATCGTCACGCTGTATTCGAACCCGTTCACCATCGTGCCGCTGTATTACGCGGCATTCAGACTGGGGCAGCTGGTGCTGATGCAGGGTAACGATTCCTTGCCGCCGCTCGCCTTCGGCCTCGAAGGCAAGGGATTCCGCGAATGGATGCCCACCGCGCTCGACTGGTTGGTCAGCGTGGGCAAACCGCTGTTAATCGGATTGCCGCTGCTGGCCGCGCTGCTCGCCGTGATCGGCTATTTCGCGGTCGACTGGGCGTGGAAATTGCGTGTGCGCTACGCATGGCAGCAGCGCCAACGCCGCCGTGCCCGGCAGACGGGAAACACATGACGACACCGCACTACTGGAAGGACGCCACGCGCGAGC
The DNA here is from genome assembly GCA_964365845.1 of uncultured Streptomycetaceae bacterium. GTDB lineage: Bacteria > Pseudomonadota > Gammaproteobacteria > Burkholderiales > SG8-41 > CAKKQX01. The sequence goes on along the minus strand of CAYIRZ010000006.1, from coordinate 2,716 downwards.
TTGCCGTGCGCGACACCGTGCTCAAAAAACTGGTCACGAAATTCGAGGGGCTCGCGCTCGGCAGCCGCGGCGACGCATTCCAGACGCTGGCGCGCGCTATCGTCGGCCAGCAGATCTCGGTCAAGGCCGCGCAAAGCGTGTGGAACCGTTTTGCGGCCGAGTTGCAAACCGTGACCCCCGCCACTGTCCACGGCGCGGATACTCAGCGGCTGCGCGCCTGCGGCCTGTCGGGCCAGAAAGCCGGCTATCTGCTGGATCTCGCAGGCCGATTCCACTCCGGCGCGCTCGATGCCGGCAAATGGCAACAACTTGACGATGAAACCCTGATCGCCGAACTGGTCCAGGTCAGGGGCATAGGCCGCTGGACCGCCGAGATGTTCCTGATTTTCCACATGACGCGCCCCGACGTGCTGCCGCTCGACGACATCGGCCTGCAGCGCGCGATGAGCCTGCACTACAACAAGGGAAGACCACTGACCAAGCTCAAGATGCGCAAGATCGGCGACGCGTGGGCGCCGTGGCGCTCCGTCGCAACCTGGTATATGTGGCGCAGTCTGGACCCGGTTCCCGTCGAATACTGACCGCGCAGCCCCCCCATGATGACCCAGTCCGAATCCATACTCTCGTCGCGCGCGCTTCTGGTGCGTTTCGCGTGGTCGTTGTTCACGCTCGCGGTGGTGCTCGCCATCGGCACAGTCGGCTACCGGCTGATCGGGGGCCCGCAGTACTCGTGGATCGACTGCTTCTACATGACCTTCATCACGATCGCTACCATAGGCTACGGCGAGATCGTCGATCTTTCGAACAATCCTGGCGGCAGGATATTCACCGTCGCGATTGCTTTCACCGGCATCGGCGTGTCGACTTACATCATGTCGACGGTCGTGGCCTATCTGGTGGAAGGCCGCATCAACGAAATACTCTGGAGACGGCGCATGGACAAGCATATCCATAAACTCAAGCAGCATTACATCATCTGCGGCATCGGGCGTGTCGGCCACAACATCGCCAATGAACTTTCCGCGACACGGCGGCCGTACATCGTCATCGACGAGAACATGCAAATCATCGATGCTCATCTCGAGCGCCATCCCGATACGGTTTACCTGCAGGGCGATGGCAGCGACGACGACGTTCTGATCAAGGCGCATATCGATACCGCATTGGGCGTATTCGCGGTAACGGGAGACGACAGCAAGAACCTGCTGATCACCATCACCGCCAAGCAGATCAATCCGGCGGTACGGGTGGTGGCGCGCTGCCACGAGGCGCGCAACATCGGAAAAATCCGCAAGGCCGGCGCCGATGCGATCGTGTCGCCGGATCTCACGGGTGGACTGCGCATGGCCTCGGCCATGATCCGTCCCCACGTCGTGTCTTTCCTCGACGAAATGCTCAAGTCGGACGACAGCTTGCGGGTGGAAGAGATCGTTGTACCGTCCGGATTTCCCGCCACCACGGTGGCCGAACTCAAACGCGCGGGACGCGACTATATCCTGCTCGCGCTGCGCGAGGAGACTCAGTGGCACTTCAACCCGCCGGAAGACAAGCTCATCCACCCCGGCCATACCCTGATCGTGATGACGACCCCGGCCGGCCGCAAGCAGCTTGAAAATGCCGCGGGCTGGATGTAAAGAAAACACATGACTCACGCAGAGTTCGTTACCGCATACGCAGGGGGACGCGTCAAGGTAGCGATCGATCAGGCGGCGGCCTCGAAGTATCTCAGCGCACGGCTACTGTTGCCCCTGTTGATGATGCCGGTACTCGGCGCCGGCGTCGCGCTAGCACTGGTCGGCTGGATATGGACCGGACTTGCGGTGATCGCGATCGGCTTCATCGCACCGCGGCTGATCAAACGCTCGGCGCCGCATTTCGTGCTGACCCAGGCCCTGCAGGACGAGAAAATCTACAACGAAGTCACGCAAGCCGGCATTCTGCAAATCACCCCGGTCTAGGAGGTTGTCGGACTTGGCCCGACAACCTCCTAAAATGAAAAGCACCAAAGAACGGAGTAAAAAGAACGCCATGCAAGGGATGATTGTTGCGGCCGACACAGCGATTCGATACGCAAAACTTCTTTCTTAAGCAGCCTGTCGCCACGGCATCGATCAGCCGCGATCCGTTAACGCCATGCGTTTCGATGAATGGGGCAAGCTCGACAGGCTGCTAGGACACCGGCTGCAGCACGCCGTCGATGAGTTTCAGAATCCGGTTGGCGCGCGCCGCGATCCCGCTGTCATGCGTGACGATGACAAAACTCGTCCCCATGCGCTGGTTAAGCTGCAGCATCAGTTCGAACACCGCTTCCGCATTCTGGCGGTCGAGGTTGCCAGTCGGCTCGTCGGCCAGCACGCAGGCCGGCTTGGTCACCAGCGCGCGCGCCAGCGCCGCGCGCTGACGCTCGCCACCGGACAACTCCCCCGGGGTGTGCGCAAGGCGGTGGTTCAACCCCACTTCCCCCAGAATTTTTGAAGCCGCTGCAAAAGCTTCCTGCTTGGGCATGCGCCGGATCAGCAGCGGCATCGCCACGTTTTCCAGCGCGCTGAACTCCGGCAGCAGATGATGGAACTGGTAGACGAAACCGAGCGAACGGTTGCGCGTGGCGCCGCGTTCGGCTTCGCTTTGGCTGCGTATGTCCTGCCCCAGGATGCGGATCTCGCCCCGGGTCGCCTCGTCCAGACCGCCGAGCAGATGCAGCAGCGTGCTTTTGCCG
>CAYIRZ010000005.1:19625-24536 GCA_964365845.1 uncultured Streptomycetaceae bacterium | reverse complement strand
CGAAATCCGCGACGGCGACTAGCGCGTGCTGCTGATCGGCGGCAAGCCCGTGCCCTATTCGCTGGCACGCATCCCGAAGCAGGGTGAAACCCGCGGCAACCTTGCGGCCGGCGGCACCGGCGTGGCGCGCGAACTGACACCGCGCGACCGGGAAATCGCTGCCGCGCTCGGGCCCGAGCTTCATGCCCAAGGCCTGTTGCTGGTCGGCCTCGACGTGATCGGCGACTATCTGACCGAAGTCAACGTCACCAGCCCCACCTGCTTCCAGGAAATTACCGAGCAGACCGGATTCAACGTTGCCGGCATGATGCTGGACGCCTTGGAAAAGTCGGCTTAGATGGTATATCTTTCAATAAGTTACATGGGATGATTTGTGCGGTGCAAAAGAGTAGACTATTGCGCTTTCATGACATGGCTGATCGAACCAATCCATGATTGGCATCCTCCTCATCACCCATGGCACGCTGGGCGAAAGCCTGATTCATTGCGCGAGCCATGTGCTCAACAAGCGTCCGCCGCGCCTGAAGCAACTCAGTGTCACGGCGCAAGACGATCCTCTGGTGCTGCTGCCCCAGGCGCGCGCCCTGATCAAGGAACTCGATGACGGCAGCGGAGTTCTGATCCTGTCGGACATGTATGGCGGCTCCCCCTCGAACATTGCCGCCAAGCTGCTGATTCCCGGCAAGGTGGAGGGCGTGGCCGGCGTCAATCTGCCGATGCTGGTGCGCGCGCTGACCTATCGCGACAAGCCGCTGCAAACCATCATCACCAAGGCCGTGAGCGGAGGCTGTGAAGGGGTCGTGCGGATTCCTTCGCTTGCCGTTCATAATGCTGCAACAGGAAGTTGAGATCATCAACAAGCTCGGGCTTCACGCCCGGGCCTCGGCCAAACTCACGCAAATCGCCGGCCAGTTCAAAAGCGACGTGTGGATGAGCCGCAATGGCAAAAGGGTCAACGCCAAAAGCATCATGGGTATCATGATGCTGGCCGCAGCCAAAGGCTCTAAAGTTCTCATCGAGACCGAGGGTCCCGATGAGGAGGAGGCGCTGCAGGCGCTGCAGGCGCTTATTGCCGACCATTTCGGCGAAGGCGAGTAGCGCCTCTACGTGAGTCAGGAGTTTGTCGGACCCAAATCCGACAAACTCCTTGGGCGCAAATTCCGCGCCCGCCGTATGGTAATCTTTACTCCTTACGCCTCACTTCTCACGCTTCACTGGGTCAATAATGAGTTTCGCCATCCACGGTATCGGCGTTTCCGGCGGCATTGCCATCGGCCGCGCGCATCTGGTGTCCCACGCCACGCTCGAGGTCGGACGCTATGCCGTGCCGCCCCGCCAGGTGCCCGAGGAATCCGCGCGCTTTGATGCCGCCATCCGTGCCGTGCGCGCCGAACTCGAGGAACTGCATGCGGGCGTTCCCGCTACCGCACCCGCCGAGTTCGCCGCCTTCATCAATCTGCACCTGATGATACTCAACGACTCGACGCTGTCGGTCGCGCCGCGCAAAATCATCGAAGACGAGCAGTGCAATGCCGAGTGGGCGCTCAAAGTGCAGATGGATGCGCTGCTCGCGCAATTCGACACCATAGAGAACGCGTATCTTCGCGAGCGCAAGACCGACGTGATCCAGGTCGTCCAGCGCGTGCTGAAGGCGCTCTCGGGACAACCCGGCCACCTGCCGCCGCCGGCCGCCGCCGAGCACAACCTGATCCTGGTCGCGCACGACCTTTCCCCCGCCGACGTCGTGCAGTTCAAGCAGCATCAGTTTGCGAGCTTCATTACCGATCTCGGCGGCACCACCTCCCATACGGCCGTAGTCGCGCGCAGCCTCAACATCCCCTCCATCGTCGCGCTGCACCGCGCGCGCCAGCTGATCCGCGAGAACGAACTGCTGATCGTCGACGGCACCCAGGGCGTGGTGATCGTCGGCCCCGACCAGCAGGTTCTCGCCGAGTACCAGCTGCGCCAGCACCAGTTCGATATCGAGCGGCAGAAGTTGAAGCGCCTCAGGGACACCCGCGCCACGACTCTCGACGGCATTGCGGTGGAACTGCACGCCAACATCGAATTGCCTGACGATGTGGTGCAGGCAAAAGAAAACGGCGCGACCGGCATCGGGCTGTTCCGCAGCGAATTTTTATTTCTCAACCGCAACGGCCTGCCGGACGAGGACGAGCAATTCGAGGCCTACCGCAAGGCGGCACGGGAAATGGGCGGAATGCCGGTCACGATCCGCACCTATGATCTCGGCGCCGACAAGCAGACCGATGAGGTGCAGCGCATCATTACTAATCCCGCGCTGGGCCTGCGCGCGATCCGGCTGTGTCTGACCGAGCCCCAGCGTTTTCTGATTCAGCTGCGGGCAATGCTGCGCGCTTCGCACTATGGCAAGATCAACATACTGATCCCGATGCTGACGAATGCCAGCGAGACCGACCAGGCGTTGCAGTTGCTCGCGCGGGCAAAACACAGCCTGGATCAGGAAGGCGTCCCTTACGACCGCGGCATCAACATCGGCGGCATGATCGAGGTGCCGGCCGCGGCCCTGGCGCTCGGCATCTTTACCAAGAAGCTCGATTTTTTGTCGGTCGGCACCAATGACCTTATTCAGTACACGCTGGCGATTGACCGTACCGATGACACGGTCGCGCATCTTTATGACCCGCTGCATCCCGCGGTGCTTGGCCTGCTTGCACATATCTTCAAGACGGCGGGCCGCTCGGGCGTGCCGGTTGCGTTGTGCGGCGAGATGGCCGGCGACGTCAGCTTGACGCGCCTGCTGCTGGGGCTCGGTCTGCGCCAGTATTCGATGCACTCCGCCCACCTGCCGGACGTCAAACAGCGCATCCTCAAGTCGAGTCTAGAAGACATTAAACCGCTGGCGCAGAAGATGCTGCGCACGAACGATTCCGATAAACTGCGCATGCTGCTCGACCGGATCAACGCTTAAGCCACGGCCGGCGCCAAGGCAATTCGATGCTCGAAGAAATCGCCGATGTCAGCGAATTTGACAATCCTGCCGTCTCAAGGTAACGTGTAACAGGTTGTTTTATCGCGCCGATTTGATGTCAGCTTGCGGGCGCGTAATAAATCCGGCTAAAGAGATGCAACAGATTCTCGAACCCGGTGAAAGCGCAAGCTCACCGGGTTTTTTCATTTTCACTGGTATGGACGAAAACAAGCACATCGGGCAATCGGTCGGAATGGTGACGCCGCAGGTCGCGAAATTCACCGAGCCGTTCACGTTCAAATGCGGCGCGGTAATCGACGACTACGAGCTCGTCTACGAGACTTACGGCACGCTCAACCGCGACCACTCTAACGCGGTGCTGGTCTGTCACGCGCTCAACGCCGCGCACCATGTCGCTGGAACCTATGCCGACGACCCCGGCAACGTTGGCTGGTGGGACAATCTGATCGGCCCCGGCAAACCGGTCGACACCAACCGCTTCTTCGTGATCGGCGTCAACAATCTCGGCGGCTGTCATGGTTCGACCGGACCGAAGAGCATCAACTCCGGGACCGGCAAGCCGTGGGGTTCGCGGTTCCCGGTGGTTACGGTCGAGGACTGGGTCAAAAGCCAGACGCGACTCGCAGACCGGCTCGGTATCCGGCAGTTTGCCGCGGTCATGGGCGGCAGCCTCGGCGCCATGCAGTCCCTGCAATGGACCATCAGCTATCCCGAACGCCTGCGCCACGCGCTGGTCATTGCCTGCGCGCCCAATCTTTCAGCGCAGAATATCGCCTTCAACGAAATCGCGCGCCAGGCGATCATCACCGATCCCGATTTCCACGGCGGGGATTACTATGAGCGCGGCGTGACGCCCAGGCGCGGCTTGCGCGTCGCGCGCATGGTCGGCCATGTCACCTACCTGTCGGATGACGAGATGGCGAACAAGTTCGGGCGACAACTGAAGCACGGCAAGCTCAATTATTCATTCGACACCGATTTCCAGATCGAATCCTACCTGCGCCATCAGGCCGACAAGTTCGCGGAGTATTTCGATGCCAATACCTATCTGCGCATCACCAAGGTGCTCGATTATTTCGACCCGGCATTCGAGCACGGCGGCGATCTGACGCGGGCGCTGGCGCCCGCCAAAGCGGCCTTTCTGGTGGTTTCGTTCACGACGGACTGGCGCTTCTCTCCCGAGCGCTCGCGCGAAATCGTCACGGCGCTTCTCGACAACCGCCGCGACGTGACCTACGCGGAAATCGATGCACCCCACGGTCATGATGCCTTCCTGCTCGACGACGAGCGCTATCAACGCCTGGTTGCGGCCTACTTCGACCGCATCGGCGTGGAGATCGGGGCATGAGCAGGAACGGCAGCGGCATTCAGCGCCCGGATTATGCGGCAATCGCCGAATGGGTGCGGCCGGGATCGCGCGTGCTCGATCTGGGCTGCGGCGACGGCACTTTGCTCAACTACCTGAAGCAGTTGCGCGGCATCAGCGGCTACGGCATAGAAATCGACGATGCGCGTCTTCTCGCCTGCGTCAGGAACGGCGTGAACGTGATCCAGGGCGATCTCGAGCGTGGCCTGTCGGACTTCCAAGACGGCTCGTTCGACTACGTGATCCTGTCGCAGACGCTGCAGGCGATGAAGAACAGCGAGCGCATCATCAGGGAAATGCTGCGCGTCGGGCTCGAAGGCATCGTCACCTTTCCGAATTTCGGCTACTGGAAGAACCGGCTGCAGATCGCGCGCGGCCACATGCCGGTATCGGATAATCTCCCCTATGAGTGGTTCGATACCCCCAACGTGCATCTGTGCACGATCGCGGATTTCGAGCGCTTCTGCCGCGAACGCAGGATACGCATCGTCGAACGCAAAGTGCTGACGCGCGGCAAAACCGTCGGACTGTGGCCGAACCTGCTGGGCGCGCTTGCCGTGTATCACTTTGGCAG
>CAYIRZ010000005.1:0-19525 GCA_964365845.1 uncultured Streptomycetaceae bacterium | reverse complement strand
GTTAGGAGTTTGTCGGACTCGGGGCGACAAACTCCTGCCTGACGATCCAGCGCAGCAGCATGAGGCCCGGAATCGCAATCAGCGTGCATAAGAGAAAAAATCCCTGCCAGCCCAGCCATTCCGCCAACCAGCCGGTCGGCGCGGAAGCAAGAACACGCGGCACGCCCATCAGGCTGGAAAGCAGCGCATATTGGGTGGCGGTAAAACGGCGGTCGGTGAGCGCGGCCATGAAGCCGACGAATGCCGCGGTTCCAAGTCCGGCGGTAAAGTTCTCGAGGGCAACCACCGTCGCCAGCGCAACGGCAGTGGGAGCGAGCCCCGCCAACACCACGAAACCCAGAGTCGAGACCATCTGGCCCAGACCGAACAGCCACAGCGCGCGGCTCAGCCCGATGCGCAAAATCCAGATGCCGCCAAGCGTGCCGCCGGCGATCGTCGCCCAGAAACCGAAAAGCTTGACCACCGTTCCGATCTCGGTCTTGCTGTAGCCCAGGTCGAGGTAAAAAGGCACGGTCATGGCGGAGGCCATGGTGTCGCCGATCTTGTAGAACAGAATGAAAGCCAGCGCCAGCCACGCGCCCTCGCGCGTGAAGTAATCACGAAACGGCAGGAACACCGCCGCCATCAGCGTCGTCGGCCGGCCCTCGGGCAGCGGCGGCTCGGGCGCGAACAAGGTCACCACGATGCAAGCCGCCATGGCGACGGCCATCAGACGGTACATGGGGCCGAACCCGATCAAATCGGCGAGGATCAGGCCGCCGCCGCCGGCAAACAGCATGCCGATGCGGTAGCCGTTGACATAGAGGGCGGAGCCCAGTCCGAGCTCATCGTCGGCGAGACTCTCGCGCCGGTAAGCGTCGACCACGATGTCCTGGGACGCGGAAAAGAAAGCGACCAGCAGCGCGGCGGCGGAGATCCACAACAACTGGCCGGTTGCGGGGTGTGCGAAGCTCAAGGCAAACAGCGCGGCGGCAAGCGCCGGCTGGATGACCAGCAGCCAACCACGACGCCGGCCGAACAGCGGCGGCGCATAGCGATCGAACAACGGCGACCACAAAAACTTGAGCGTATAGGGCAGCCCGGCCAGCGCGAACACCCCGATGCTGGCGAGATCCACGCCACCGTCCTTCAGCCACGCCTGCACTACCGATCCCGTCAGCAGCAGCGGCAGGCCCGAAGCAAAACCCATCAGCAGCGCCACCAGCATGCGGCCGCTGAACATGGCGAGCAGCGCCTCACGCCAGGAGCGCTGCGCCGTGGAAACGGACACTGGGGAAACCCTCACCTTCGTCCCGTGAAGGTTAAGCCGCCGTGCGCCGGCCGGAGCCCAAACCGTCGTTCAAAGCTCGAATTCATAGTCTATCGTGAGCGGCGCATGATCGGAAAAGCGCTCCTCCTTGTAAATTGCCACCCGTTTCGCCGTCGCCGCAATGCCTGGCGTCGCGATGTGGTAATCGATGCGCCACCCCACGTTCTTGGCCCAGGCCTGGCCGCGATTCGACCACCACGTATACTGCTCGGGGCGCGGATCGATGCGACGGAATACGTCGACCCAGCCCAATTCGTCGAACACGCGGGTAAGCCATGCGCGCTCTTCCGGAAGAAAACCCGAGTTCTTGCGGTTGCCACGCCAGTTTTTGAGATCGATCTCCTGGTGCGCGATGTTCCAGTCGCCGCACAAAAGGAACTCGCGACCCGCAGCCGCGAGTTCCTTAAGGTGTGGGAAAAAATGATCCATAAAACGGAATTTGGCTTGCTGGCGGTGTTCGCCGCTTGAACCCGACGGCAGATAGACCGAGATCACGCTCAAATTGCCGAAATCCGCGCGCAGATACCGCCCTTCGCTGTCGATGTCCGCGATACCCACGCCCTCGATCACTTTGGCGGGCTCGTGCCTGCTGTAAAGACCGACCCCGCTGTAGCCCTTCTTTCCAGCGTGATGGAAATAACCGCGGAACCCTGCCGGCGCCAGCAGATCGGCGGCCATGTCGGCGGCCTGGGCCTTGAGTTCCTGCACGCAAACGACATCGGCGCCGCTGCCGGCCAGCCATTCAAGAAAGCCTTTCCTGGCGGCCGAGCGGACGCCGTTGAGATTGAGCGTGATAATGCGTAACATGGACTCTTAATTTTCTTCCGCGCGGCGATGACTGATTTCAGGCAGGATTTTATCCGGTTCGCGATTGCCAAAAAGGCCGTAAGCTTTGGTCAGTTCAAGACCAAAGCCGGAAGGCTGTCGCCCTACTTTCTCAATTCCGGCCTGTTCAATGACGGCGACGCGCTGAATCAACTCGCGCAATTCTACGCGAAAGCGATTCTCGCGTCCGGCATCGGCTTCGACATGCTGTTCGGGCCCGCCTACAAGGGCATCCCGCTGGTCTCCGCGGTCGCGGTCGTGCTGGCCCAGTCCGGCTGCAATGCACCTTTCGCGTTCAATCGCAAGGAAGCGAAAGATCACGGCGAAGGCGGCAATATCATCGGCGCCGCGCTCTCCGGGCGCGTGCTCATCATAGATGATGTGATATCGGCGGGCACCGCGGTGCGCGAGTCCCTTGACCTCATCCGCGCTGCCGATGCCACTCCCTGCGGCGTGGTGGTTTCGCTCGACCGGATGGAGCGTGGCGCGGGCGCAATGTCGGCAATACAGGAAGTACAGCAGAGCTACGGCATCCCCGTCATCAGCGTTGCAACGCTCGATGATCTGGTGGACTACCTCAAGACCGAACCCGCGCATGCGCCGGACCTCGAAGCCGTTGGACGTTATCGCGAACAATATGGAGTTACCACTCATGCCTGACAACACCCGCACCTCCATTTTGGCAATCCTGGCCCTGGGGGTCGCTGTCGCCAGCGGTTCCGTCATGGCCCAATCCAAGGGCGGCGGAAAAATCGTCTGCTGGAAAGATAAGTCAGGAAAAACCGTGGGCTGCGGCGACAGAGTCCCGCCCGAGTATGAGGACAACGCCACCAAGGAGCTCGACAAACGCGGCGTCACCCGCAAGACCACCGACTCCGCGGAAGAAGCGGCCAAGCGCAAAACACAGCAGCAGGGTCTCGCCAGGCAGCAGGAAGGAGAGCAAAAGAGGCTCGCCGATCAGAGACGCCAGGACACGGCGCTGATCAATACCTTTAGCAGCGAAAAGGAAATCGATGCCAAGCGCGACCGCGATATGCAGGTCCTCGACCTGCAGATCAGTCAGCTCAAGGTTTCGCTGAAAAATGTGATCGAGCATCAGGCCGATCCGAAAGCGCGCAGCGAGGGTTACGGGAAAAACAAGAAGCCAGTGCCTGAAAATGTGAAAGATGAGATGGCGCGCGTGGCCGCCGAAAAGCAGAAAATCGAGCAGAACATCGCCGCCAGGGAAAAGGAAAAAGAGGAAATCCGCGCGCGCTACGCCGAATACAGAAAACGCTTTGCCGAGCTGAGGGGCAACCAACCGGCCGCCGCGCCTGCTGCCCCGAGCCCGGCAGCCGGGAAGTGATCGGTCCTCAAGCTAGGTCGTTGGCCGGATAGCGGGCGCTTCGTTCAGCTGCGCCGCTCGCCGCAAACGGTGCACGCGGGGTCTTTCCGCAGCCCGATGGTGCGTATCTGCATCGTCAGGGCGTCGATCAGCACCAGCCGTCCCGCCAGCGATTCGCCGACTTCGGCGATCAGCTTCAGCGCTTCCGCCGCCTGCATGGAGCCGATGATGCCCACCAGCGGCGCAAACACCCCCATCACGGCGCAGCGCACGTCTTCGCTTTCGCCGTGCTCCGGAAACAGGCAGTGGTAGCACGGTGAGTCCCGGTCGCGCATGTCGAATACCGCGAGCTGGCCGTCGAAGCGCACGCCCGCGCCCGACACCAGCGGCTTGCGCAGCCTGACGCAGGCGCGGTTGACGGCATGGCGGGTGGCGAAGTTGTCGCTGCCGTCGAGCACCACGTCGGCTTGTGCCACCAGCGCTTCCAGACGCTCGCCTTCAACCCGTTCAGGCAACGCGATAACGGTGATCTCGGGATTGATCGCGGCGAGCGTTGCCTTGGCGGATTCGACTTTCATTTTGCCGATGGCTTCGGTGCGGTGCGCGATCTGGCGCTGCAGATTGGTAAGATCGACCTTGTCATCGTCGCAGATCGTGATGCGGCCCACACCCGCCGCCGCAAGATAGAGGGCGATGGGCGAGCCCAGGCCCCCGGCGCCAATGATAAGGGCATGCGAATTCAGGAATTTGTCCTGCCCCTCGATGCCGATCTGCGGCAGCAGGATGTGGCGGCTGTAGCGCAATAACTGGTTGTCGTTCATAAGCAGCCTGTCGCCGGGGCATCGACCAGCCGCGATCTGTTAACGCTATGTGTTCCGGTGAATGGGGCCAAGTCCGACAGGCTGCTAGCGGCTTTTCAGGAACGCGATCGCCTGGTTGAGTTCGTAATCGTTCTTGGAGACGATCTCGCCGGGTTCCGGCCTGAGCAACTTTTCGTCGACATCCTTCGGCCGCGGCGCAGGCGTGAAGTTATAATCCTTGAGTGCAACGGCGGCCTCAGGTTTGGTTTCCGGCGTGTTGTTGTCGGTCAGGTGCTTGGTGAGATCGGACTCCTTTAGCTTGAATCCCGCGGTTTTTTCCGTGGAGCCATCGTCGAGCGTGATGTCGGGCGTGATGCCCTTGGCCTGGATCGAGCGGCCGTTCGGCGTGTAGTAGCGCGCCGTGGTGAGCTTGATCGCGGTGCTGTTGCCGAGCGGCAGGATGGTCTGCACCGAGCCCTTGCCGAACGTCTGCGTGCCCATGATGACCGCGCGTTTGTGGTCCTGCAGCGCGCCGGCGACGATCTCCGAAGCGGAAGCCGATCCGCCGTTGACCAGCACTACCATGGGCACGGTCTTGACTTCCGTCGGCAGCTTGCGGAGATAATCGTCCTTGCCACGGCCGCGCAGATAGTCCTCAGGGATCGCGTTGAGGCGCATTTTTGAGTCCTCGGTACGGCCGTCGGTATAGACCACCAGCGATTTTTGCGGCAGAAATGCCGCCGAAACCGCGACCGCGCCATTGAGCAGCCCGCCCGGGTCATTGCGCAGATCAAGCACCATGCCCTTCATCTGCCCCGGGTTCTGTTTGAACAGATTGTCGATTGCTTTCGCCAGAGTTTCACCGGTTTGTTCCTGGAACTGCGTGACGCGGAAATAGGCATATCCCGGCTCGAGCAGCTTGAATTTGACGCTTTGGACCTTGATGACGGCGCGCGTCAGCGTGACCACGATCGGCTTCTGCTCGCCCTTGCGCACAATGGTCAGCGTGATCTGGGTGTTGGGTTTGCCGCGCATGCGCTTCACGGCATCGTTCAAAGTCATGCCTTTGACCGAGCTTTCATCGAGTTTGACGATGAGGTCTCCCGGCTTGAGGCCGGCGCGGGACGCCGGTGAATCGTCGATCGGGGACACGACCTTGACGAAGCCGTCTTCCATGCCGACTTCGATGCCGAGCCCGCCGAACTCGCCCTGGGTGCCGACCTGCAGTTCCCTGAACGCTTCCTGATCGAGGTAGGCGGAATGCGGATCGAGGCCCGTCAGCATGCCATTGATGGCTTCGGTGATGAGTTTCTTGTCTTCCACCGGCTCGACGTAATCGCTCTTGACGCGGCCGAAGACCTCGGTGAAGGCGCGAAGCTCCTCGATGGGCAGCGGTTGCGCCGTCTCTTTTTGCGCGACCGCGGAAAAGTTGAGGCTGATCATCACGCCCATCAGGACGCCGACGGCGATCAGGCCGAATTGCTGCAGTTTGTTACGCATTGCCAACTCCCAAAAATCGTGAGGCGTGAAGCATACGGCGCGAGGCGTAAAAACCGATACTGATCAGTCGGTTACACCTCACGCCTGGCTTCTCACTTTACACTCACTTTACACTCACTTTACACTCACTTTACATTGACCCAGGTCAGCGGATCGAACGCCTTGCCCTGAAACCGAACCTCGAAGTATAAACCCGAATCGGCATTGCCGCCGGTATTCCCCACTATGGCTATGGTCTCTCCACCGCGGAGGGTATCCCCGATCCGCTTGTAGAGCGTCTCGTTATTGCCATAAAGGCTCATGTAGCTGTCGCCGTGGTCGATGATCAGGAGGTTCCCGAATCCTCGGAGCCAGTCGGCGAAAACCACCCGCCCGGCAGCGATGGCGCGTACTTCCTCCCCGGCTTTGGATGCGATAAACAGACCCTTCCACATCAGCCCGCTGTCAGAACGTGGACTGCCGAAGCGGTTGCCGAGTTCCCCGCGCACGGGCAGGCTCAGCTTTCCCTTCAACGCCTGAAAAGGAGTGCCGTCGCTCGTCCCGTCCGGCAGACGCTCGTTTTTAAGGCGTGGAGCGGAGGAGGTGCGCGGCGGGGTGCGCGAGATAATCTTGCCGAGCTGCTCGATCAGTCTCGTCAACCGGTTCTCGTCGCGCTTCAAGGTGCCGATCTCGCGCTTTTGCTTCTGGATGTCGCGCGAGATTTTGGTCAGCACCTGGCCCCGGGCGCGTTTTTCCTGCTCGAGGCGCTGTTTCTGGGTGGTCTGTTCGGCGGCGATCGCCGCGAGTTCCGTAACCTGCTGCTCGACTTCCCGCGCCAGGTCCTTGAGCCGCGCCAGGTGGCTGCGCAGACCTTCGATCAGATCGGTGCGGGCGCGCGAGATATAGCCGAAGTAATGCATCTGGCGCGCGATCTGATTGGGATTTTCACGATTGAGCAGTAGTTTGAACGGTTCCGACTGACCGCCCAGATAGTGCTGGTAGAGCAGTTTTGCGAGCAGCGACTGTTGCGCCCTGATCGTGGTTTCATTTTCCTGCGACGCTGCACGCAACCCGGCGAGCCGCTGGTTGGCTTCCCGCGACTGCTGCCCCAGTTCATGCAGGTTGCGCGCGGCGTCCGAAATCGCGCGTTCCGACGCCTTCAAGGCATCGGCGACCTCGGTCTTGGATTCCTCGGCGCCGGCCAGCCGTTTCTGCAGCGCTTCGATCTTGTCGCGTAGTTCGCGCAGATCTTCCTTGGCGCGTGTGGCAGAGGTGGCAGCTGCGGCGGCGCCGGCGCCCAGGAGCAGGATTAACAGGACGATGAAGGGCAGCGGCCGGTTGCTAATCACGTGAAGCTGATCAAGGATCCGCCACTCATCTCCGGCGGCTGAGGCAGGCCCATCATGGCGAGCAGCGTCGGCGCCACATCCTGCAGCGCGCCGTGTTCGGCGATGCGCGCCTTGCGGCCGACGTACAGGAGCGGTACCAGGTTCAAGGTATGCGCGGTGTGCGCCTGCCGGGTTTCCAGATCGAGCATGGTCTCGGCATTGCCGTGGTCGGCCGTGATCAGCACTTCGCCGCCGGTTCCCTGCATGGCAGTGACCACCTTGCCTATGCATTCGTCGAGCACTTCTATGGCGCGAGTCGCGGCCTGGAGGTTGCCGGTGTGGCCGACCATGTCGGCGTTGGCGTAATTGCAGATAATCGCGTCGTATGTCCTGCTATTGATCGCCGCTACCAGCTTGTCCGTGACCTCGTAGGCGCTCATTTCCGGCTTCAGATCGTAAGTCGCGACCCTGGGAGAAGGCACGAGTATGCGGTCTTCCCCCGGGTATGGCGTTTCGACGCCGCCGTTGAAAAAATAGGTGACGTGCGCGTATTTTTCGGTCTCGGCGATGCGCAGCTGTTTGAGGCCCTGCTTCGAGAGGTATTCACCGAAACCGTTCGTTATGGTCTGTGGCGTGAAGGCGGCTGGCAACCTGAAGTCCTTGCCATAGCGGGTGAGCGTGCAGAAATAACCGAGTCCGGGAAAATGCCCGCGCTTGAAGTCGTCGAACCCGGGATCCGTCAGCGCCAGCGTCAGCGGCCGCGCGCGGTCGGCGCGAAAATTCATGAATACCGCTGCATCGCCGTCGTTCATGCGCACGGGCTGCGCGCCCGCCGGCACGATGGCAGTCGCTTTCACGAACTCATCCGATTCGCCACGGGCATAGGCGGCATGCAAGGCCTCGACCGCATTGGCGGCTTTGAATTCGGCCTTGCTTTGCGTGATCAGATCGTAGGCCGGTTGCACGCGTTCCCAGTGCTGGTCGCGGTCCATGGCGTAATAACGCCCGCAGATCGAGGCGATGCGTCCGACTTTGAGCGCATCGCATTTCGCCTGCAACGCGGTGAGCGAGGCTTCCGCGCTCTTGGGCGGCGTGTCGCGTCCGTCGAGGAAGGCGTGCAGGCAGATATTTTTTACGCCGCCTCTGGCGGCCATCTCGAGCATGGCGTGAATCTGGGATTCGTGGCTGTGCACGCCGCCCGGCGACAGCAAGCCCAGGATGTGCAGCGCGCCGCTGCGTGCGACATCCACGGCTTTGGATAGAACCGGGTTGGCGAGGAATTCGCCGGTTTCAATCGCATTCTCGATTTTGGTGTAATCCTGATAGATCACGCGTCCCGCGCCGATATTCATGTGGCCGACTTCGGAATTGCCCATCTGGGCTTTGGGCAGTCCCACCCATTTTTCGGAAGCGTTGATGATGGTGTGCGGACAGGTTTGCCACAGAAAATCCCAGTGCGGTTTGCGCGCCTGGCAAATCGCGTTGTAATCGCACTCCTCCCGGTAGCCGAAGCCATCGAGTATAATTAACAGGGTTGGCGTTAACTTCATGTTTTTCATGTATTTTATTTCTGAATGGGCGTAAGGTATAATTTCAGTATATTTTGAAATTCATAAGGCCGCACGGGAACCCTATATGACCTTACTGGCACACAATGCAGCCGACACCACGGCATTACGCGCTGCTTTAATCGAAAAAGAAGAGCATATCGAGCAGGCGGCGCGCGCGCTCAAGGCGATGTCCCATCCGCTGCGGCTGAAAATTCTGTGCATACTCGGCAATCAGGAGGTAAGTGTACAAGACATTGTCGAATGTGTCGGCACTTCCCAGAGCAATATTTCCCAGCACCTCGCGATCCTGCGCGAAAAAGGCGTGTTGCGCACCCGCAAAGAGGCCAACCGCGTCTATTATCGCGTCGGCGACGAGCGCACGCTGACGCTGATCAGCATGATGCGCGAGGTATTTTGCGGCATTTCCGAGTAACCTCGTTTTCCAGCGTGCCACAAGCGGCGCGTTTGCGAAATCCGCGGAACAGCGCGCTCCGCACGCCGTCAAATAGAGTGGATTCATAGCCCGGGAGTTTGAGTTGGAACAGTTTCTCGTATTTCTGCAGAAAAATCCGTTGCATCTGATGTTGTTCGGCACCGCGGTGATCACCGGCGGCATGCTGATCTGGCCGCTGATCAACCGCCTGTCCCGTCCGGGCAACGAAGTCGGCGCGTTGGAAGCGGTGCAATTGATCAACCGCCGCGATGCAGTGGTGATCGACGTGCGTGAGAGCGCCGAGTACGCCGCGGGCCATATCGCCAACGCCCGGCATATCCCGCTGGCGCAGTTCGCGGATCACCTCAGGGGATTGGAGAAGTTCAAGTCGAGGCCGATCATCGTCAACTGCCGCAGCGGCAGCCGCGCGGCAAGCGCGGTCGCTATTTTGCGTAAAAACGGTTTCAATGACGTGTTTACGCTGCGCGGCGGGATCGGGGCCTGGGAGCAGGCCAGCATGCCGCTGGAAAAATGATGGCCAGAGTGAGCATGTACTGTACTGCGGTCTGTCCCTACTGCCGGATGGCGGAGCAGTTGCTGCGCGCCAAGGGCGTGATCGAAGTCGACAAAATCCGCGTTGACCTTGAACCCGAAAGACGCGTCGAAATGATGGAAAAAACCGGCCGCCGTAGCGTGCCGCAGATCTATATCGAAGAGACCCATGTGGGCGGCTACGACGATCTCGCCGCGCTGGACCGGGCCGGCCGTCTCAACGACCTGCTGCGCTTTGCAGACTAAGTTCACCTAACCCATACTGGAAATACCATGAGCGAACAGCAGCCACCGACTTTTGCGATCGAGAAGATTTATCTCAAGGATGCTTCTCTCGAAATTCCCAATGCGCCGCAAATTTTTCTTGAGCCCAATAGCCCCCAGGTCGACGTCAATATTCATACCCAGGCGGCAGCGCTGGACGGGGGCCTGTTCGAAGTGGTGCTGACGGTCACTATCACCGCGAAAATCCAGGACAAGACGGTGTTTCTGGTCGAAGCGGCGCAGGCGGGGATTTTCCAGATACGCAATGTGCCCCAGCAGGATCTCGACGCGGTGCTCGGCATCGCTTGCCCGGGCGTGCTGTTGCCGTATGCGCGCGAAGCGGTATCGAGCATGGTGCTGCGTGCCGGCTTCCCGCCGGTAGTGCTGCAGCATATGAATTTCGAGACGATTTACCAGCAGCGCCTGCAGCAGATACAGCAACAGCAACAGCAAAGCAGCGGCACGCCCCCGGTGACTGCCCACTAAACCCATGGTCCGCGGCCTTGTTTTCGCTCTGATTGCGGCGGGCATGGCGGCACCGGCCTCGGCGCTCGAGTTCAGGTCGGTGTCCGAAAACGCCGCCGTGCTCTACGATGCGCCGTCGGCGAAGGCCAAAAAACTCTACATCGTCAATAACGGCTATCCGGTCGAGATCGTGGTCACGCTGGAGGGCTGGGCCAAGGTGCGCGATGCCAGCGGCGATCTTACCTGGATCGAAAGCAAAAACCTGGCCGACAGACGTACGGTGATGATCAAGGTGCCGCTGGTGCAGGTGCGGCAGGACGCCGATGACAATTCCCCGGTCGTGTTCCAGGCGCAACAGAGCGTGATCCTTGATCTGATCGAAGTTGCCAGCGGCGGGTGGTTGCGCGTCAGGCACGGCGACGGGCAGACCGGGTTCGTCAAAGTCAGCCAGGTTTGGGGCGCGTGAAGTGCAATGATGAATTCGGAATGCGGAATGATGAATGGGGTGGCCGTTGCGTGTTCTGTTAATCATGCATTGTTCATCATTCATCGTTCATCGCTCATCATTTAGATGAAAATCGCGGTGTTAGGAGCGGGCGCCTGGGGTACCGCGATCGCGATCAATCTCGCCTCGCGCCACGAGGTGACGCTGTGGGCGCGCGATGCCGCGCAGTATTCGGCAATCCGGTCCACGCGTTGTAACGAACGCTATCTCCCGGGTTTTGCCCTGCCGGATAATCTGGTCATGGAGAATGATTTTGCCGTTGCAGCCAACGACTGCGCGCTGGCGCTCGTGGCAGTGCCCACCAGCGGTTTGCGGCAGACGCTGCAACGCCTGAAAGCAGCCCGGTGCGCGGCGCCGGTGGTATGGTTGTGCAAAGGTTTCGAGAAGCAGCACGCCAAGCTGCCGCATGAGGTATGCGCGGAAGAACTCGGCGCGGATGCGCGCTGCGGTGTGCTATCGGGCCCCAGCTTTGCCGAAGAGGTTGCGCGCGGCCTTCCCACCGCGGTGACCCTGGCATCGGCCGATGCGGCATTCGCCCGCGATACCGCCCAACAGTTGCACAGCGCGACGCTACGCCTCTATTCCAGCGACGATGTGATCGGTATCGAAGTCGCGGGTGCGGTGAAAAACGTGATGGCGATCGCGGCCGGCATCTGCGACGGACTGAAGCTGGGCCTGAACGCACGCGCCGCGCTGATTACCCGCGGGCTGGCTGAAATCACGCGTCTTGGCGTGAGGCTGGGCGGTCGCGCCGAAACATTCATGGGGCTGGCCGGCGTCGGCGATCTGATCCTTACCTGCACCGGCGATCTGTCGCGCAATCGCCGAGTGGGACTCAAGTTGGCGCAGGGCTTGCCGCTTGCGGACATTTTGGCCGGCTTGGGGCACACCGCGGAGGGCGTTTATTCCGCGCGGGAGGTCGCACGGCTCGCGACGGAGCTCAAAGTCGAGATGCCGATCACGCACGCCGTCTGCCGCGTGTTTGACGATCCCGCTGCGGCCGGCACCGTGGTCAAGGATCTGCTGCAACGCGAGCCGAAAGCGGAATACTGAGCGAGGCGCCAACAGCCTGTCGGACTTGGCCCCATTCACCGGAACGCGTAGCGGTAGTGCTTTTCATTTTGGGAGTTTGTCGAATCCAAGTCCGACAAACTCCTAGACGCCACCAGAAAAACCCAGTTGCCGCCATGCTTCGTAGACGACGACGGCGACCGCATTCGAGAGGTTGAGGCTGCGGTTTTTTTCGCGCATCGGCAGCCGCAGCCGCTGTTCAGGGGGAAAAGTGTCGAGCACTGCTGAAGGCAAGCCGCGGGTTTCGGGGCCGAATACGAACACATCGTTTTCGCGGTAACGCGGTTCGTCATGGCGTTGCACGCTGCGCGTGGTCACGGCGAACATGCGGCGCCCGCTGAAAAACTCAAGGCAGGCCGGCCAGTCCGCGTGCAGGGTGACGTCGGCGAATTCATGATAATCAAGCCCGGCGCGCAACAATTGTTTATCGCGCAGGGAAAAGCCCAGCGGCCTGACCAGATGCAGGCGGGAACCGGTATTGGCGCACAGGCGAATCGCGTTGCCGGTGTTGGGCGGAATTTCGGGTTCGTAGAGTATGATGTCGAACATGGCTATAATCCTAAAAAGCGCAGAAGCGAGCCACAGAGGACACAGAGGACACAGAGATTCAAGGCGTTAAGATCTTACACGCGCTCACCCGTTGGGTTATTCGCGCAGCATAAACAACCTGATGATTTTTCTCTGTGATCTCTGTGACCTCTGTGGCTAACTGCTTCTTCCAGGATAATATGCGACTTGAGCTGATGTGGGGTTGAAATATGGCCCGGCCTGAAAAAGTCCGCCTGGGTGAAATTCTCGTGCAGCAGAAGCTGCTGACAGAGGAGCAGCTGGAGGGCACTCTCGACGAGCAGAAGCGCAGTGGTCGCCGGCTCGGCCACCTGTTCATTGAAAAGGGTTTTGTCACCGAGGAGCAGATTTCCAAAGCGCTTTCGCACCAGCTCAAAATCCCCTATATCAACCTCAAGCAATTCAACGTCAAGCCCGATCTGATGCGGATGCTGCCCGAAGCCCGGGCGCGACGCTTCCGTGCCATCGTGCTGGACGATGACGGCAAGTCCGTGAAGATCGGCATGGCCGATCCGACGGATCTCAACGCCTACGATCAGATCGCGCGCCTGCTCAAGCGCGACATTGATGTCTGGGTGGTGACCGAAAGCCAGTTGCTGGCGACCATTGACCGGTTCTATCGCCGCACCGAGCAGATCACCGACCTCACACAGGAACTGGAGGCCGAGTTCTCCGATGTGGCGGTCGATTTCGGTGCGCTGGCGACGACGCCCGGGATCGAGGAGGCGCCGGTCGTCAAGTTGCTGCAAACCATATTTGAAGACGCTACCCAGGTACGCGCCTCCGACATTCACGTCGAGCCACAGGAGCGCCGGCTGCATATCAGATTCCGCATCGACGGCGTACTGCATTTGCAGACCGAGGCCGACAACAGGATTGCCGCTGCTTTGGTGCTGCGTTTGAAACTGATATCGGGTCTCGATATATCGGAAAAGCGCATGCCTCAGGACGGCCGCTTCAACGTCAAAGTGCGCCAAGCCCAAATTGATGTGCGGGTATCCACCATGCCCACCCAATATGGCGAGTCGGTGGTGATGCGTTTGCTCAACCAGGGCTCGGGCATCCTGGGGCTGGACCGACTGGGAATTCCCCCGGCGATGCTGGCGCAGCTACGCAACGTCATCGCCCGCCCGAGCGGCATGGTGCTCGTGACCGGACCGACCGGCAGCGGGAAAACCACCACCCTCTACGCGGTATTGTCGGAGCTCAACTCCGTAGAATCCAAGATCATTACCGTGGAAGACCCGGTGGAGTATCGGTTGCCGGGCATCAACCAGGTGCAGGTGCACGAGAAAATCGGACTTACTTTCGACCGGGTTCTGCGCTCGGCCCTGCGCCAGGATCCCGACATCATACTGGTGGGCGAAATGCGCGATCAGGACACGGTGGAAACGGGCCTGAGGGCTGCCCTGACTGGCCACCTGGTGCTTTCCACTCTCCATACCAATGATGCGGTGAGCACCCCGATGCGGCTGTTGGATATGGGCGCGCCCCGCTACATGGTGGCCTTGTCACTGCATATGGTGATTGCGCAGCGGCTGGTGCGGATGGTTTGTGAAAGCTGCGCCCAACCCTACACGCTCCTGCCCAATGAGCACGAATGGTTGAAGCATGAACTGGGGGACAGTGTGGACGGCATTTCCTACGTCCGTGGACAAGGATGCTCGCATTGCAACGGCACCGCATATCTCGGCCGCACCGGAGTCTATGAAATGCTGGAAATGACCAAACCGGTGGTGGAGGCGGCAGGCCAACCCGATCCCAACCTGTTCATGGAGGCGGGTCGCAGGCAAATGGACGGCAAGACGCTGCGCCATCATGCGGCCCAACTCGTGGCGCAGGGCAAGACCACGGTGTACGAGGCGATGCGGGTTTCGAGCCAGTTCGAGGACTAAAGGGCCATGGCGCTTTTTGCCTACAAAGGACGGGACGCCCAGGGTGCGCTGGTGCGCGGCATGATGGAAGGCGCCGACAGCTCGGCGGTGGCGGGCCAATTGTCCAGCAAGGGCGTGATCCCGATAGAAATCAGCGCTTCTTCTGCGTCGGGCACCCAAGGGTTGGATGGCGTGCTGTCCCGTCTGACGCGGGAAAAAGTGACGAACACGGACATTCTGTTGTTCAGTCGCCAGATGCAGACGCTGTTGAAAGCGGGCGTGCCCATGGTGCGGGCGCTGGCGGGTTTGCAGGAGTCCGCCACCAACAAGGAGTTCAAGGCGCTTCTGGGCAGGGTGCGGGAGGGCCTGGACAGCGGCCGCGAACTTTCCGTTTCGCTGCAGCGGGAGGCACCCGTTTTTTCGCCTTTTTTCATCAGCATGGTGCGGACCGGCGAGATGACCGGGAAACTGGAAGAAATTTTTCTGGCGCTTTTCAACCATCTCGAATTCGAAAATTTCATTCGTGACCAGATACGTTCCGCTCTGCGCTACCCTATTTTTGTTATTGTGGCCATGGCGATAGCGCTGGTGGTGATCAGCGTGTTCGTGATCCCGGTTTTTGCCAAAGTTTTCAAGGGGTTTGGCGCGGAGTTGCCGCTCATGACCAAAATCATTATCAGCTTTTCCGATTTCATGGTGGGGGCGTGGCCCCTCATGCTGGGCGCGCTGGTCATTGCGGTGACCGCTTTCCGCGCGTTTGTGAGGACGCCTGATGGGAAATATCGGTGGGACCAGTTCAGGCTGCGTATCCCGATCGCCGGCAAGATCGTGTTGAAGGCAACCATGGCGCGCTTTGCCCGCAGCTTCGCGCTGGCCTATCGCAGCGGCGTTCCCATGATGCAGGTGCTGAGTTTGGTGGCGGAGGTGGTCGACAATGACTTCATTTCCGAGCGGGTGGATAATATGCGGCAGGGCGTAGAGCGCGGCGAGAGCGTTCTGCGAACTTCGATTGATTCGGGTATTTTTACGCCGCTGGTGTTGCAGATGATCGCGGTAGGCGAGGAATCGGGGGCGATAGACGATCTGATGCAGGAAGTCTCGGGAATGTACCAGCGTGAAGTCGAATACGAGCTGAAGACTTTGGGTGCCCAGGTTGAGCCGGTCCTGATCGTCGGACTCGGCGTCATGGTCCTGATCCTGGCACTGGGGGTCTTTCTGCCGATGTGGGATTTGGGCAGAGCGGCATTGCATTAGCCCGCATGTTTCATGACTGTCACGGTTTTGGGGTTATGGGATCAAGCCGCGCGGGCGGGTGCCTGCGGCATGCGGGCTTGACTGTTTTTTGAGAAATTGTTCCTGGAAGCCCGTCAGGCTATCCTGCACAAACAGGTCGCCTGATCATGCAAATCGGTGTCCGGACGAAATGGAGATCAGATGAAAAAGCCCAATTCAGGTTTTACCTTGCTGGAACTGGTGACGGTCATCGCGCTCATCGGGATACTGGCCGCGGTGGCGACGGCGAAGTTCGTGGATTTCAGGGGCGATGCGAATCAGGCGGTATTAAAAAGCATGGCCGCCCATTTAAACGCGGCGATGGAACTCAACAAGAACGCACGCCTGATGAACATGACCGACACCGTGACCATCAACAACTGCTCGCAGGCGGGCACGCTCATGAGCGGCGGGCTGCCGACGGTGTATACGCTCGCGGCGCTTCCCTTGACCACCCCGTTTGAAACGGGGATATGCACGGTATCGGCGGTTCCGCCCGATACCCAGACCGCGACTTTTGTCGGCTACGGTATCAGCTCCTAGGAGTTTGTCGGACTTGGGTTCGACAAACTCCTAAAATGAAAAGCACTAAGAACGGGGTGAAAAGAACGCCATGCAAGTGGCGTTTGATCCGGTCGAGAAGACGGCATGGCAATGCCGACGGCGTGCTACAGGGAGATTTGCGGCGCGCCCAAAAAACAAATCGGGCGCCGCGGCGCCCGATTTGTTTGTCCGAGACGACCGTTTCCGGCCGTCTTGGGACGGCGCGGTTGCCCGCGCCGTCAACCTAGCTTACGAACAATTGCCGGTCACGATCGTATAGACGGGCGAGGTCGTCGAGTTCGCCGCTTGTGTGTAGCTCACTTTGCAAGTTGCTGGAGTTTGCGCTTTGTTATGCTGGATAGCGCCGTTGGCAGTGTCGGTAGTGGGCGAAAGATCCACACCCAGAGCCAAGGCCTTCGCGAGTTCGGCGGCGCTCGTGGCAAAACCGAAGTGAATTGAAATGGGAACCGTGTTGGCTGTGCCGTCTCCTGCGGGAAAGGGGATGGACGGGCCCCCAGCGCCGGAAGACAGCCCCGCGATATTGGCGATCGACGCCTTCGTGAAGATCGTGTCGTTGGCTTGTTTCATCGCGCCTGCCGTGCTTTTTATCACGCCTCCCCGGGCATCCCCACCCAGGCCCACAAGTCTGGGCACCGCCACCGCGGCCAGGATACCGACGATGGTGATCGTGACCACCAATTCAGTTAAGGTAAAACCCGATTGTTTGGTTTCCATATTTTCAAACCTCCAGGAAAATGACATCGCGGCACCATCATTACGATGGGCTCACTCGTATTATCCCAGGACGCCGCTTCCCCGGCTGTCCTCGGTACGGCACGGCGGCGGGTCTCGCCCGCCGCCGTGCCGTCAAGCCGGCTTACGAACAATCGATGATTACGGTGATGTAGATAGGTGCCGTATTGGCATTTTTGGCTTGGGTATATCCAACTTCACATTTTGTTGCAGTTTGCACTTTCTGATTCTGGATCGCGCCGTTCGGGCCAATCACGTCAGTCACAAGAAGATTCCCATTATATTTTTGCAGCTCAGTAATACGGTCGGCCCCTACCGCCAAACCGTCAAGGCCAACCGCAAGATCAGGGTGCTGGACCATGGCATTGTATAGCTGGGTGGCATTGGAGGCATACCCGAAGTGGGTGAAAATTTGCACGACCCCCCCCTTTCCGTCCGGGATATTTACAGAACCACCGGACAGACCGGACGTACCACCGGGCAGGCTCGTGATGTTAAGTGTCGCCGCTTTCGAATAAATCGTGTCATTGGTCTGCTGCATCGCGCTTGCCAGGTTTTTTATCACCCCGGCCCGGGCATCTGAGCTTATGTTTGCAAACCTCGGCACGGCCACCGCCGCGAGCACCCCCACGATAGTGATGGTCGTCACCAGTTCCACCAGCGTAAAACCCGATTGTTGCTTTTTCATTTTGGACCTCCGCCTTCAAAAGTAGGGCCGCAGCCCCGAAAAGACAGGGCCGCAGCCCTATCCCCTGTCAACACTTCACCTAGCTTACCTAAGATAGGCGCGCAATATCGCTTTGTCAATCAGTTGTCACCGATTTGTCAATGCGCTGTCCAGCGGGTTTCACGACGCGGTTACCGCGTCAGCGTCCCAGTCGGTACTGCTGAGCGGCCTCGTGATATTATAAGTCATTGAATAGTAATATTTTTACTCCGCTGACTGCTTCAGCCGGCAGCCATGTCGTACGGGAATGCCGGTGCCGACGTGCTTTTCATTTCAGGGGTTTGTCGAACCCAAGTCCGACAAACTCCTGGGGGCCGCCTTGCTTGCATGCCGCCCTGATTTTTGTTCAGGGCACAATCAGGTCCGCGACACGGCAGCGCGTTCGTGGCGTATCGATAGCTAGATAACCCATATCGAAGCGGGGAAAAGTTCTCGTCTCTGACGCTTTAACCGCCTCATAAAGAATGCTTCTATTTTTGACCGGGTCGACTTTGTTATCGAGTATATGTTCACACACAATAAGGATATCCTTGACGTCGCGCGCGCCCTTATTGATCAGGATAACGTCTATCAGCATCGGCTTGCCAACGCTGCCCTTGGTCCAACTGAAACTAAAATCCAGATTCCTGATCGCTTCGGCTTTAGCCTCTGCTGCCGGGTCGGGTTTGGGGGGGGGCGGGGCATTCCAGCCCGTACCTTGGTAATGCTGGACGGAGATCCATCCGAGCGCGATCAACAGGACTCCCAGCATCAGCGCCAGTTTCGACACGGGACGTCTTATTCTTGCCCCGCATTTCGGGCAGGTTGTGGTCTCCGCGTTGACTTGCTGCCAGCATTTCTTGCATCTCACGAGCGCCAAATTGTTCTCCTGGTGAGTTGCGGCAATCACGGCCGGAAAAAAGGCCCGCCCCACTATCAACTTTTTAAGTCACTTGAGCAAGAATAGATTAGTCTACTGCATGATCCACTCCCGTTTTCCGAGTCAACCCGTAGGCCGGCTCCCGGCCTGCCTTAAGCGGATTGCCGTGGTCTGGAGGGGATGGATAGGCTTGGCGCGCCGGGTCGGGGCCTTGCATGATCGGGGATGCAATGTGCTATCCTTTTGACTTCGCGGCTAAAACCGGTGGGCGACCATGAACCGACTCTTGATTCGGTGAGGAGCAAGATGAGTGCAAACTTGAGCGTCTTGGGTGAAATCCTCGGAAGCAGCTTTGTTGTCCTGCTGCTATTGACCTGTGCTCTGAGCTTCATATACGGAGTGTGGATGCTGCTTCGGCCCGAGCAGGCATTGCGCTTCAATCAGCGCATCAGCGCATGGGTGTCCATGGACAGCGTTTCAAAGATAATGGATAAACCGCGCGCTACCGAGCGGTTCTTTTACCGTTATCACCGCATTTATGGCGCCTTGATGCTGGCAGGCGGGATCTTTACGCTTTACGTGATGTCAGCCGGTCGCTGGGGTCGTGATCTGACGACGATGTTCAGCCTGAGCGAATGGTCGTGGTTGGTGAGTGACGTCGCAACGGTGCTCATGGTCATGACCGGTTTCCTCGCGGCGGCGCTCGGGATAACCATGCTGATCAGGCCGAGTCTGTTGCGCGGCGTCGAGGCGCGGCTCAATCGCTGGATCTCCACCGAAAACAGCTTGAAGCCGCTGGATAGCGTGCATTATGCCCCGGACCAATTTGTCTCGCGGCATGCCCGCCCGGTGGCGGCGCTGATCGTGATCGGCAGCCTCTACGTCCTGGTTGCCCTGGTTCCTTTGCTGCGGACGCTGCTCTAGCAGCCTGTCGGACTTTGCTATTGAGCGTTTCATAATGGATGACAGTCGGAACGCTCAATCCCTCTCCCCGACCCTCTCCCGGAAGGAGAGGGTGAGAATGG